>NZ_JZRD01000038.1:0-147430 GCF_000963995.1 Pantoea sp. SM3 | reverse complement strand
CTTCACTCCCTGCTGAGCCGCTTGCGTTGCCGCTTTGCCGTCTCAGTGGTGGCGCAGTATAGGGATTTCTGATGGACTGACAAGCGTTAATTTAAAGTTTTTGCACGACCGCTCACTCTTTAACCCAAACGTTGCAAAATCGACCTAAATCTTGTGAAACACCATAAAAAAACGGGCCCGCAGGCCCGTTAAAGTCACATCGCATTACTGGTGCGCCACAATGATGTCGTCTTTTACATCCATCTCAATGGTTTTACCCGGGACAAAAGCACCAGAAAGAATCTTCTGCGCCAACGGGTTTTCGATCTGCTGTTGGATAGCGCGTTTCAATGGGCGCGCACCGTAAACGGGATCGTAACCATTTTCGCCAAGCAGTTTCAGCGCAGCATCAGAGATATGCAATTGATAACCACGCTCCTCGAGACGCTGATACAACCGCTGCAGCTGAATCTGCGCGATGGAGGCAATGTGCTGTTCTCCCAATGGATGGAACACCACCACCTCATCAATACGGTTAATGAACTCTGGGCGGAAATGCGAACCTACCACCGTCATCACCATATCTTTCATTTCCGGATAGTCCAACGCACCGAAACGTTCCTGGATTAGATCAGACCCAAGGTTAGAAGTCATAATGACCACGGTATTACGGAAATCGACCGTGCGTCCCTGGCCATCGGTCAAACGCCCATCATCCAATACCTGCAACAAGATGTTGAAGACATCCGGGTGAGCCTTTTCCACTTCATCCAGCAGAATCACGGAATAAGGGCGACGACGAACAGCTTCTGTCAGATAACCGCCCTCTTCATAACCGACATAGCCCGGAGGAGCACCCACTAAACGTGACACCGAGTGTTTTTCCATAAACTCGGACATATCAATACGCACCATGGCATCGTCGCTGTCGAACAAGAAGTTAGCCAGTGCTTTACTCAGTTCGGTTTTACCAACACCGGTTGGTCCAAGGAACAGGAACGAGCCAATGGGGCGATTAGGATCGGACAGACCCGCACGACTACGACGAATCGCATTTGATACTGCATCAACAGCTTCGTTCTGGCCAATCACGCGCGCATGCAGCTCTTGCTCCATTCGCAGCAATTTCTCACGCTCGCCTTCCATCATTCGTGCCACTGGAATGCCGGTCCAGCGCGCTAGCACGTCGGCAATTTCCACATCTGTTACGCGATTACGTAACAGTTTCATGGTTTTACCTTCTGACTGCGTGGCAATAGCGAGCTGCTTTTCCAGCTCTGGAATTTTGCCGTATTGCAGTTCAGACATTTGCCCCAGGTCACCATTACGTCGCGCCTGCTCCATCGCCAGACGAGCCTGCTCCAGTTCCGCCTTAATGTTCTGCGTACCCGTCAGAGAGGCTTTTTCCGCTTTCCACTCTTCTTCCAGTTCAGCGTATTCACGCTCTTTCTGATCGAGTTCCGTTTCCAGCATCTCCAGACGTTTGATACTGGCATCGTCCGACTCTTTCTTCAGCGCCTGCTGTTCCAGCTTTAACTGGATGATGCGGCGTTCCAGACGATCCAACGATTCCGGTTTCGAATCCATCTGCAAACGAATGCTTGATGCTGCCTCATCGATCAAGTCAATGGCCTTATCTGGCAACTGGCGATCGGAGATATAGCGGTGCGACAGCGTTGCTGCAGCCACAATTGCCGGATCCGTAATCTGCACATGGTGGTGCAGTTCATAGCGCTCTTTCAGGCCTCGCAGAATAGCAATGGTGTCTTCTACACTCGGCTCAGCCACAAAGACTTTCTGGAAACGACGCTCCAGTGCGGCATCTTTTTCAATGAACTGACGATACTCATTCAGCGTGGTGGCACCAACGCAGTGCAACTCACCGCGCGCTAATGCAGGTTTCAGCATGTTACCGGCATCCATCGCACCATCGGCTTTACCCGCACCGACCATGGTGTGCAGTTCGTCGATAAACAGAATAACGTTGCCTTCCTGTTTTGCCAGATCGCTCAGCACACCTTTCAGGCGTTCTTCGAATTCGCCGCGATATTTAGCGCCCGCCACCAGCGCTCCCATGTCCAGTGCTAACACGCGACGACCTTTCAGGCCTTCGGGCACTTCACCATTGATAATGCGCTGCGCTAACCCTTCGGCAATCGCGGTTTTACCCACGCCGGGCTCCCCAATTAATACCGGGTTGTTTTTAGTACGGCGCTGCAAAACCTGAATGGTGCGACGAATCTCTTCATCACGACCAATTACCGGATCTAACTTGCCCAGTTCGGCGCGCTCAGTCAGATCGATGGTGTATTTTTTTAAAGCCTGGCGCTGATCTTCAGCCCCTTGATCGTTCACGTTCTCTCCTCCCCGCAATTGCTCGATGGCCTTGGTGAGTTTTTCGGTGGTTGCACCAGCAGACTTCAATAGGTCCGCCAGCGAACCACGAGAGTCGAGGGCCGCCAGAACAAATAATTCAGATGATATAAAGTTGTCGCCGCGCTTTTGCGCGAGTTTGTCGCACAGATTCAGAGCCCGAATGAGATCGGCTGAAGGCTGTACGTCGCCATCCGTACCTTCTACCTGCGGCAGTCGGTTGATAGCTTGTTCGATGCTGGTACGCAGACCAGCCACATCGGCACCTGCTGCGCTAAGCAACGGACGCACCGATCCGCCTTCCTGATTCAGCAATGCGCTCATCAAGTGAAGGGGTTCAATGAATTGATTGTCGTGTCCCAGAGCAAGGGACTGAGCATCGGCAAGGGCCAACTGGAATTTATTAGTAAGACGATCCAGACGCATGATTCCTCCAATACAGGTCAAAATGCTACTGGAGATTAAATGAGGTCATCCCTCAAATATTTCAAGGTTAATGACCTGTGTTGCGAACAAAAAATACGCTACTGGATCGTCTTGCGGCGTAAGATTATCTCAGCCAAATCAAAGTTGCCATACGCCCGGTGATTCCATCTCGTCGGTAGGAGAAAAAATCATTGGCTTCGGTGAAAGTGCAACGCTGTGAACCACTGATAGAATGCACTCCAGCGGCCTGAAGCCGCTGACGCGCTAACTGCCAGATATTCGCAAAATATTTGTCACCAACCGGGCGAAAAGCCTCATCGGCTTGTACATCGTGCGCCAAAAAGGCTTCTCGCACCTCTGCACCCACTTCAAATGCCTGAGGGCCGATGGCGGGTCCAAGCCAGACGTGGATCTCACGAGCTGGTGAGCGAAACTGCTGCAGCGTCTGTTCCAGCACGCCGTTACACAGACCACGCCAGCCAGCGTGAGCAGCGGCCACTTCACTGCCATCATCACTGCAAAACAACACCGGCAAGCAATCTGCCGTCATAATGGCGCAAACAACGCCGGATTCGCGGGTGATGGCCGCATCTGCATTGGGTAATAACTCGTCCGCAGGCAAACGTACAACGTCCTGGCCATGCACCTGATTAAGCCACTGCGGCATGGCGGGCAGCAGCTTATCTTTCAAATGCTGACGATTTTGCAAGACATGCGTTTCAGCATCTCCAACGTGCGCCCCAAGATTCAGCGAATCCCAGGGCGCAGCGCTAACACCGCCATGTCGCAAGGTGGAACATGCCTGAACGCGCTGCGGTGCAGGCCAGTCAGGAATGATCCACTCACTCATAGCCAATCCATTTGATCGCGGAACTCATGAGTATCGGCTTTCAACGCGTCAATCAGATCGACCATGTCTTGCGGCAACGGCGCATGCCATTCCATCTCAATGCCGGTGATGGGATGGTAAAGACGCAGCATGGTGGCGTGCAGAGCCTGACGGTCAAAACCGCGCAGCGCAGCAATGAACGCATCGGATGCACCTTTAGGCGGACGCGGACGGCCGCCGTACAGCGGATCACCCACTAATGGATGGTTGATATGCGCCATGTGCACACGAATCTGGTGAGTACGACCCGTTTCCAGACGCAGACGCAGACGCGTGTGAGCACGGAAATGCTCCATGATGCGATAATGCGTGGTTGCGGGTTTACCCATAGGGTGTACCGCCATGTGCGTGCGTTTGGTGGAGTGACGCGCCATCGGCTCATTAACCGTGCCGCCTGCCGTCATGGTGCCAATCGCAACCGCTTCATATTCACGGGTAATCTCGCGCAGCTGCAGCGTTTCCACCAGGTGCGTCTGAGCGGGAACCGTCTTCGCCACTACCATCAAACCGGTTGTGTCTTTATCAAGACGATGGACGATCCCGGCACGCGGGACGTCGGCAATCGGTGGGTAATGATAAAGTAGCGCATTCAGGACCGTACCATCCGGATTACCTGCCCCAGGATGCACCACCAGGCCACGCGGTTTGTTGATGACCAGAATATCATCGTCTTCATAAACGATGTTCAGGGGAATGTTTTGCGCTTCCCAGCGCTGCGCTTCTTCGATTTCAGCATCGATAGACACCTGCTCACCGCCGAAAACTTTCTCTTTCGGTTTATCGATGATGATGCCGTTGACGCTGACGCGACGCTCAAGGATCCATTCTTTTATGCGGGAACGTGAATAATCAGGGAACAATTCCGCCAAAGTCTGATCTAAGCGTTGTCCAAGCTGTGCTTCGGACACCGTTGCGGTGAGTTGAACTTGTTGTGCCATATACAGCTTCTTCGTTAACGTTGGGTTTTCACGGCGATGCCGTTTAATATAATGTGCTATCGTACCAGGTCATAACCGGGAGCTATACGGACAGCTTCCGCTACAACACTTTGAGGATAATCATTTCGTCATGACGCGTATGAAACATCTGGTGGCTGCTGCCACATTGAGCCTGAGCCTGGCTCTGGTGGGTTGTTCCGGCTCATCGGATCCCGTTCCGGACAGCCCGCCATCTGAAATTTACGCTACAGCCCAGCAAAAGCTGCAGGACGGTAACTTTAAAGCGGCGATTAAGCAACTGGAAGCACTGGATAACCGCTACCCGTTTGGCCCTTATTCGCAGCAAGTACAGCTGGATTTAATCTACGCGTATTACAAAAATGCCGATCTGCCACTGGCGCAAGCCGCTATCGCTCGCTTTATGCGCCTGAATCCGACTCATCCAAACATCGATTACGTCATCTATATGAAAGGCCTGACGGATATGGCGTTGGATGACTCTGCACTGCAGGGCTTCTTCGGTATCGATCGTTCAGATCGTGATCCGACGCACGCTCGTGATGCTTTCCGTGACTTCTCCCAGTTACTGCGCAGCTATCCGAACAGCCAGTATGCTGAGGATGCGCAGAAACGTTTAGCCTACCTGAAAGAGCGTCTGGCGAAGTATGAACTCTCGGTGGCGCAATTCTATACCAAGCGCGGGGCCTATGTCGCCGTTGTTAACCGTGTTGAAGGGATGATGAAAGATTTCCCTGATACTGAAGCGACGCACAAAGCGCTGCCGCTGATGGAAAATGCCTACCGCCAGCTGCAGCTGACGGCAGAAGCGGACAAAGTGGCGAAGATCATCGCGACCAATAATCAGTCCTGATTTTGCTACCAATAAAAAAGCAGCCTTAATGGCTGCTTTTTTTTGCCGAAAATTCAGCCATATTGCTGATTCTACGCTGCGGTTAACTCATCAATCTTGCTCTTTTCATCCCTGCCCTTCAAGCATTTTCGGCGATTTTATGAGCCTTTCTCACAATTCATTGGCATTGACAAAAAGTGACATTCCAATGTGATCTAGATCACACTTTTTCCTGATTTACGCGGTATGCTGGTCCTACCCAGACGGAAATGACAGAGAGGTTTAACTATGATTCTGAACATTACCAGCAAACAAATGGAAATCACTGCGGCTATCCGCAACCATGTCGAAGACCGTCTCGCCAAGCTGGAAAAGTGGCAAACTCACCTGATAAATCCGCACATCGTGTTATCGAAAGAGCCGAAAGAATTCGTGGCTGATGCCACCATTAACACACCTAACAGCACGCTGGTTGCCAGCGCGAAACACGAAGATATGTACACGGCTATCAACGATCTGATTGCCAAGCTGGAGCGACAACTTAATAAGGCGCAGCACAAACCTGAAGCGCGCCGCGCAACCAGCAGTATGAAAGATTTCACCCCTGCGGGATAAATAGACCTTTTCCAGTAACGCGCCTGCGGGCGCGTTTTTTATTGACAGCTTTAAATCACTGCGGTTACTCTCAATCCACTTTATTGCTGGAATCACACATGAAACATCTACCGTTCTTCTTCGCATTCTTTTTTACCTTCCCCTGATTGGGAGGCGATTCGTCATGTGAAAATGAATGCGAAGACGAACAACAAAGCCTCCCAAACGGGAGGCTTTTTTATTGGACATTTTACAGGTGAGCCCTATGAATCCCGAAAATCCACTGCTGGCATTACGCGATAAGATCAGCGCCGTTGATGAAAAGCTTTTAACGCTGTTATCTGAACGCCGTTCGCTGGCGGTTGAAGTGGCGCAAGCAAAGCTCGCGACCCATCGCCCTATTCGCGATGTTGAGCGTGAACGCGCTCTGCTGGAAAATCTGATCTCACTCGGTAAAAAGCATCAGCTTGATGCGCACTATATTACCCGCCTGTTCCAACTGGTGATTGAAGATTCGGTGCTGACTCAGCAAGCGCTGCTGCAGAAAAACTTAAACCATCCGCACGCGCACGCACCACGCATTGCATTTCTGGGTCCTAAAGGTTCGTACTCTCACCTCGCAGCACGTAAATACGCCACACGTCATTTTGATTCAATGGTTGAGATGGGCTGTCTGAAATTCCACGACATCATCCATCAGGTGGAGAGTGGTCAGGCAGATTACGCCGTGATGCCGATCGAAAATACCAGCTCAGGCTCGATTAACGACGTCTATGACCTGCTGCAGCAGACGACGCTCTCCATCGTTGGCGAGCTGACCATCCCTATCGAACACTGTGTGCTGGTCAACGGCAATACCGACTTACAGCAAATAGAAACGGTTTATAGCCATCCTCAGCCATTCCAGCAGTGCAGCCAGTTCATCAATCGTTTCCCACAATGGAAAATCGAATATACCGAAAGCACCGCAGCGGCAATGGAAAAGGTCGCGGCGATGAATTCACCAAAAGTGGCGGCTCTGGGCAGTGAAGCGGGCGGTGAGCTGTATGGTCTGCAGGTGTTAGAACGGAATTTAGCTAACCAGCAACAAAACCATACCCGCTTCATTGTGTTGGCACGTAAGCCGATTGAAGTTTCTGGACAGGTACCAGCCAAAACCACATTGATTATGGCAACCGGTCAGCAAGCTGGTGCACTGGTTGAGGCTCTGCTGGTGCTGCGTAATCATAATCTGATCATGAGCAAACTTGAAAACCGCCCAATTAACGGCAACCCGTGGGAAGAGATGTTTTACATTGATGTGCAGGGCAATCTGCAATCGGAGAACATGCAGCTGGCGTTGAAAGAGCTGCGTGATTTGACGCGCTCTCTGAAAGTACTCGGCTGCTATCCGGGTGAAAATGTTGTTCCGGTGGAACCGCGACTGTAAATGAAAAAGGCATCCTTGCGGATGCCTTCTCTTTTATTGTCGGCTATCGTTAGCCGAACGCAACATGCTTCGGCTCTCTACCAGGAAGCGTTGAGCGTAATCGCCAAACCAATGCGCAACACCTTCAAAACTCTTGATAAACGCCTGTTTATCACCCTGCTCCAGCAATTTGATTGCATCACCAAAGCGCTGGTAGTAACGCTTAATCAGCGCCAGATTACTCTCCGAAGACATGATGATGTCTGCGTAAAGCTGCGGGTCCTGAGCAAACAGTCGACCAACCATCGCCAGTTCCAGGCGATAAATCGGTGAGGACAGCGCCAACAGTTGATCCAGGTTGACGTTCTCTTCCGCTAAATGCAAACCATAGGCAAAAGTGGCAAAGTGACGCAGCGCCTGGATAAAGGCCATGTTCTGGTCATGCTCGACCGCGCTGATGCGATGTAAGCGCGCGCCCCAAACCTGAATCTGCTCAAGGAACCACTGGTAGGCCTCCGGCTGACGGCCATCACACCACACCACCACCTGCTTCGCCAGGCTACCGCTATCCGGGCCAAACATGGGATGCAAACCGAGCACAGGGCCGGTATGCGCCGCCAGCATCGCCTGCAATGGGCGATTCTTCACCGATGCAAGATCAACCAGAATGCAGTCTTCCGGCAGTATTGGTAATTCGGCGATGATCTGCTCAGTCAGATGGATTGGCACACTGATGATGACCATGCCCGCATCTTTGAGTAGCGCTTCAGAACGATCCCAATCGCCCTTGTCCAGAATACGGACCTGGTAACCTGACAGATTGAGCATCTTTTCAAACAAGCGCCCCATCTGGCCACGCCCACCAACAATCACCACCGGGCGCAGCGTCGGACAGAGCGTTTTGAAGCCTTTGTCGTTTTCATGCGCATAAGACTCACGCATCAGGCGACGTAAGACATCCTCAATCAGATCCGGCGAAACGCCGAGCACTTCAGCTTCCTGACGACGTGAAGCCAACATGCTGGCTTCACGTTCTGGCACATAAATCGGCAAACCATAACGGCTTTTGACCTCACCTACTTCAGCTACCAGCTCAAGGCGTTTGGCTAATAGCCCAAGCAGGGCTTTATCGACTTCATCAATTTGATCGCGTAGCGCGGTCAGTTCAGCCACCATGACTCTTTATTCCTCGTGTGACAGACGTGCCGACAGCACTCCCTGCAGATCCTGATGGATTTCACGCAGCAAGGTTTCCGTGGTTTCCCAGTTGATGCAGGCATCCGTGACGGAAACACCGTATTTCATTTCGCTACGTGGCTGCTCAGAAGACTGATTGCCTTCGTGAATATTGCTTTCCAGCATCAGGCCAATAATGGAACGATTTCCATCTTTAATCTGCGCAATAGCCGATTCGGCTACACCAGGCTGACGGCGGTAGTCTTTATTAGAATTACCATGGCTGCAATCTATCATTAAGGCTGGACGCAGTCCCGCTTTCAGCATCTCTTTTT
The DNA here is from genome assembly GCF_000963995.1 of Pantoea sp. SM3. NCBI lineage: Bacteria > Pseudomonadati > Pseudomonadota > Gammaproteobacteria > Enterobacterales > Erwiniaceae > Pantoea > Pantoea sp. SM3. The sequence goes on along the minus strand of NZ_JZRD01000038.1, from coordinate 138,462 downwards.
CACACTGCGCAACATCTTCAGGTCCGTAGTTAGGCGCTTTCCCACCACGCAGGATCACGTGGCCATCCGGGTTGCCTTGAGTCTGTAACAGGCAAACCTGTCCCGCCTGATTGATGCCGACAAAACGGTGCGGCATCGCGGCGGCGCGCATGGCGTTGATCGCCGTGCCCAGGCTGCCATCAGTGCCGTTTTTGAAGCCGACAGGCATTGATAAACCAGAAGCCATCTCGCGGTGTGTTTGCGACTCAGTAGTACGGGCACCGATCGCAGACCAGCTAAACAGATCGCCGAGGTATTGTGGGCTGTTAGGATCCAGCGCTTCAGTTGCCAGCGGCAGGCCCATTTCCACCAGGTTCACCAGCAGCTGACGCGCAATGTGCAGCCCGGCTTCCATATCAAATGAGTTGTTCATGTAAGGATCGTTGATCAGCCCCTTCCAGCCAACGGTGGTACGGGGTTTTTCAAAATAAACGCGCATAACGATGTACAGCTGATCCTTCAACTGTGCAGAGAGAGTTTGCAGCTGACGAGCGTATTCAAGTGCCGCTTCGGTATCGTGGATTGAACAAGGACCACAGACCACCAGCAGGCGCGGATCGCGGCCAGCAATAATATCGGCAATAGTCTGGCGAGAAGCGGCAATCTGCGCTTCTTGCGCCGCAGTGAGCGGGAACTTCGCTTTCAGCTCTTGCGGGGTAATTAAAATCTGTTCGTCGGCGATATGGACATTGTTCAGCGCGTCTTTCTGCATGATGGCGATCCTTTTTACTCGTTTATGCGGTTTGGGATCCTCACTGAGGATGGCGCTTACTGTACCACAACATGTACATCTTGCAATCCATGAATGTACACTTTTATTACCACCATTGATAAGGACCATGAAAACAAAACAATAAACACATTAAATACATGAAGTTAATTAAATAACGCCCATATAATGCAAAGCAGTTTATGTAAAATTAATTTTACACTGTGCTTTTGTTGAGCGAATGCCAACACCCTATTTTTCCATTAACATTTTGTTATTCATCGTTTTCCAGGATCTTAGGATGCCAACCTCCAATATCACCCTACGTCCTTTCGTTCTACAGGATGCAGGCACCTTTACTGCGGCGGTCAATCATTCTCTCAACAGCCTGCAGCCATGGATGGTGTGGGCGCATCACGATTATCGGGAAGAGGAAGCTGCTAGCTGGATTCATTTCACCCATCTGCAGCGCAGAAACGGTGAAGCGGAAGAGTTCGCCATTGTCGATAGCAATGATCGGTTACTCGGCGGCGCAGGCATCAGATTCGCACAGCGGCTTGGGGAATTTAGTGCATTAGGCTATTGGGTTCGCAGCGATGCACAAAGGCAAGGTGTCGCAACACATGCAGTGGCTCAATTGGTGGACTTTGGCTTCAGGCACGCGCATATCCCCTTACTGGAGATTATCGCTGATGAGGAGAATCATGCCAGCCGTGCCGTGGCATTGCGCAGTGGGTTTGAGTTTATCGATTACCGCTATGGTTTGATCATTCTTGATAGCGGCCCAGTGAATAGCGCGATTTACCATCTCAAGCGGCCATAAAAAAAGGGGCTGGCCCTTAGGCCAACCCCTTGTTTGCTATTAACTTTGGGATGTCGCTTACGCGCCCAGACGCTCTTTGATACGAGCTGACTTACCGGTACGCTCACGCAGGTAGTACAGTTTGGCTTTACGTACAGCACCACGGCGTTTGACAGAAATGCTGTCAATTACCGGAGAGTGAGTCTGGAAGACACGCTCAACGCCTTCGCCGTTTGAAATCTTACGAACAGTGAATGCAGAGTGCAGACCGCGGTTACGAATAGCGATAACCACGCCCTCGAATGCCTGCAGACGTTTCTTAGAACCTTCAACGACCCATACTTTCACTTCCACGGAATCACCCGGACGGAATGAAGGTACGTCCTGCTTCATCTGCTCTTGTTCAAGTTGCTTGATAATGTTGCTCATAATTAAATCTCTATATCCTGGGTAAACTGATAGTCAGGGAAGATTACTCTTCCACCTGATGGTTTTGTTGCTGCTGATGTTCCCGTTGGAACTCATTTAGCAACCGTGCTTGCTCTTCAGTCAGAGCCAGGTTTTCCAGAAGTTCAGGTCTTCTTAGCCAGGTACGGCCTAGCGACTGTTTCAGGCGCCAGCGGCGAATATCGGCATGGTTGCCCGACAGTAAGACTGGCGGAACCTCCATCCCTTCTAACACTTCAGGTCGGGTGTAGTGCGGGCAATCCAGTAAACCATCCGAGAACGAATCCTCATCGGCTGACGCCTGCTTGCCCAATACGCCGGGGATAAACCGGGCGACTGAATCAATCAACGTCATGGCTGGTAGCTCACCACCACTGAGTACGTAATCACCGATTGACCATTCTTCATCAATCTCAGTGTGAATCACGCGCTCATCAATCCCTTCATAACGACCACACACCAGAATCAACTTCTGGTTGGTCGCCAGTTCGCAAACGCCTTGTTGGTCCAGTTTGCGACCCTGAGGTGAAAGATAAATCACCCTGGCACCTTCTCCCGCCGCCGCTTTCGCTGCGTGGATAGCATCCCGTAAGGGTTGCACCATCATCAACATTCCCGGTCCGCCGCCGTAAGGACGTTCATCCACGGTACGGTGCCGGTCGTGCGCGAAGTCACGAGGACTCCAGCTTTGAATGTTGAGCAGGCCATTTTTTACTGCCCGGCCAGTTACCCCGTACTCGGTAATAGCGCGAAACATCTCTGGAAACAGGCTAATAACACCAATCCACATCGCGTTCGCCGTTACGTTACCGGATTGTCCGGAGATCAAAAACCAGGATCCCAATCTACTTCAATCGTGCCAGTAGAGAGATCGACTTTCTTGATAACCTGTTCATCAAGAAACGGGATTAACCGCTCTTGAGCACCGAATGCATCTTTCAGGTTTGCCTTAACGACGAGAACGTCGTTCGAACCGGTTTCCATCAAATCAATGACTTTGCCCATTTCGTAACCGTCGAGGTTTACCACTTTGCAACCCATGAGGTCTTTCCAGTAGTAATCACCCTCTTCCAGCGCTGGCAGCTGAGCAGAATCAACCGTAATTTCGCAATTGGTTAACTGTGCCGCAGCGTCCCGATCGTCAATGCCTTTGACTTTGATGATCAGGTCCTGATTGTGGTGCTTCCAACCTTCCAGTTCGACCTGCTGCCATTTACCGGCGCGCTGGATGAACCACGGTTGGTAGTCGAAGATGCTTTCAGCGTCTTCAGTGGAGGAAAACACTTTGAGCCAACCTCGAATGCCGTAAGCGGCCCCCATTTTCCCCAATACAATTGGGTTAACGAGAGGCTGTGCGGCAGGTTTAATGCTCATGCTAACCACCGTGACAGATTAAGCTGCTTTTTTTGCTTCTTTGATCAGCGCGTTAACGCGATCAGAAAGCGTTGCGCCCTGGCCAACCCAGTGCTCAATACGGTCCAGATCCAGACGCAGACCTTCAGCCTGACCAGAAGCGATCGGGTTGAAGAAACCTACGCGCTCGATGAAACGACCATTACGCGCATTGCGGCTGTCAGTAACGACGACCTGATAGAACGGACGCTTTTTCGCGCCGTGACGTGCCAAACGAATTGTAACCATAACATCCTCATTAGTTAATAAAGCGCTCGGGCTCCATCGAGGGATGGAACCCGAGCGCAATATAAAAAGCCCGAAAATTTTACTCATTTTGGCGAAAAAAGCAACCTGAGCGTGTTAATTTTCTGGCTGTGTGCCGCTCGCCTTAGCGACCGGGGAATCCGGGCGGCATCATACCTTTCATGCCACGCATCATTTTGGCCATGCCACCCTTCTTCATTTTCTTCATCATGCGCTGCATGTCGTCGAACTGTTTCAATAAACGGTTAACGTCCTGCACCTGCATACCTGAACCGGTGGCAATACGACGCTTGCGTGAGCCCTTGATGATTTCCGGTTTCTGACGCTCTTTGGTGGTCATCGAATTGATGATCGCCTCCATACGCACCAGCACTTTGTCATCCATCTGCGACTTCACGTTGTCTGGCAACTGACCCATGCCCGGCAGCTTACCCATCAGGCTGGCCATGCCGCCCATGTTGCGCATCTGCTTCAGCTGGTCGAGGAAGTCATTGAGATCAAAACCATCACCGGTTTTGAGTTTCTTCGCCAGCTTCTCCGCCTGTTCGCGGTCAACTTTGCTCTCGATATCTTCGATCAGCGACAGTACGTCGCCCATGCCGAGGATGCGTGAGGCGATACGGTCTGGATAAAACGCTTCCAGTGCTTCCGTCTTCTCACCCATACCCATGAATTTAATCGGCTTGCCGGTGATATGACGAATTGAAAGCGCTGCACCACCGCGCGCATCACCATCCACTTTCGTCAGAATCACACCCGTCAGAGGCAGCGCTTCATTGAAGGCTTTTGCCGTGTTTGCCGCATCCTGACCGGTCATGGCATCGACCACAAACAAGGTTTCCACCGGATTGATCGCGGCGTGTACCTGTTTGATCTCGTCCATCATCGCTTCATCAACGTGCAGACGACCGGCGGTATCCACCAGCAGCACGTCGTAGAATTGCAGCTTCGCTTCTTTCAGGGCGTTCTTAACGATGTCGACAGGCTTTTGGCTCAGATCGGAAGGACAGAAGTCCACGCCAACCTGCTGCGCCAGTGTTTCCAACTGTTTAATCGCCGCCGGGCGATAAACGTCGGCAGAAACCACCAGCACTTTCTTCTTATGTTTCTCGCGCAGGAACTTACCCAGCTTCGCCACGCTCGTGGTTTTACCCGCACCCTGCAGGCCCGCCATCAACACCACAGCCGGCGGCTGTGCGTTCAGATTGAGCGCATTATTTTCTGCACCCATTGCCGCAACCAGCTCGTTGCGAACAATTTTGATAAATTCCTGGCCAGGCGTCAGGCTTTTGTTTACATCCTGCCCTACCGCCGCTTCTTTCACGCGGTTGATGAACTCGCGCACGACCGGCAGCGCAACGTCCGCTTCCAGCAATGCCATGCGCACTTCACGCAAGGTGTCTTTAATGTTGTCTTCGGTCAGCCTTCCGCGGCCGCTGATGTTGCGCAGGGATTGCGACAAACGATCGGTTAAATTATCAAACATGCTCTCTCACTTAGGACCGTAGCGAGGCCGCCAGGGCGGCACAATGCGGCGGATTATAGCACGAAGCCACAGCGATCTCTGCAATTGACCTTCAGATCGTTTGGAGCCTGATGCAGCTGGCGCTATACTGGTTTTTTCCTTATCTGACCGACACCTGAAAGGATCTATGTTCGTTTTCGCGATCGTGGCGCTGTTCGCCTACTCCCTCAGTCTTGCATTGATTATCCCCAGCCTGCTGAAACGCAACGGTGGCTGGCGTCGCTTTGCCGTGCTTTCTGCTTGCGTCGCGTTGATCGCCCATGCGGTTGCACTGCAACAACGCATTTTTGCCGTCGATAACGGACAAAACCTCAGTCTGCTAAACATCGGTTCGCTGGTGAGTCTGCTGATCTGCGCGATCATGACCATCGTCGCATCGCGCAATCGCGGTTGGTTACTGCTGCCGATTGTCTACGGCTTTGCCTTGATTAACCTCGCCTTCGCCACCTTTGTGCCGAATGCCTTTATTACCCATCTCGAAACCACGCCGGGCATGATGATCCATATTGGCCTGTCGCTGTTTGCCTACGCCACGCTGATTATCGCAGCACTGTATGCGCTGCAGCTGGCATGGATTGATTACCAGTTAAAAAATAAGAAACTGGCTTTCACCCAGGATATGCCGCCGCTGCTGAGTATTGAGCGTAAGATGTTTCATATCACGCAAATTGGTGTAGTGCTGTTGACGCTGGTGCTGTGCACCGGGCTGTTCTTCATGCATAACCTGTTTAGCGCGGAGAATGTCGATAAAGCGGTACTGTCCATTCTTGCCTGGTTTGTTTATATCGTTCTGCTCTGGGGACACTATCACGAGGGCTGGCGCGGACGTCGCGTCGTCTGGTTTAACTGCGGCGGTGCACTGCTGCTGACCATGGCCTACTTCGGCAGTCGCGTGCTTCAGCACCTGCTTACTTCTCACTAAAGGAATTTTTGCGTTGGAACATGTTTCAACCACCACGCTGATCGTTACGCTGGTCATCATGGTGCTGGTCTCTGCGTACTTCTCCGGTTCAGAGACCGGCATGATGACGCTCAATCGTTATAAATTGCGCCACAAAGCCAAAAGCGGTAATCGCGCGGCTCGTCGTGTCGAAAAACTTTTACGCCGTCCTGATCGCTTAATCAGCCTGGTGCTGATAGGCAACAACCTCGTGAATATCCTGGCTTCCGCGTTGGGTACCATTGTCGGTATGCGTCTTTACGGCGATGCGGGTGTGGCAATTGCCACCGGGATCCTGACTTTTGTGGTGCTGGTGTTTGCTGAAGTGCTGCCGAAAACCATTGCGGCGCTTTACCCCGAAAAAGTTGCCTATCCCAGTAGTGTGCTGCTGGCGCCGCTGCAGTATGTGATGTTGCCTTTGGTCTGGCTGCTCAACACCATTACCCGCATTCTGATGCGCATGGTTGGTATCAAAACGGAAGGCTCCATTAGTTCAGCCCTGAGTAAGGAAGAACTGCGTACCATTGTCTATGAGTCACGCTCACTGATGTCACGTCGTAATCAGGACATGCTGCTGTCGGTGCTGGATCTGGAAAAGGTCAGCGTTGATGACATCATGGTGCCACGCAATGAAATTGTCGGCATTAACGTCAACGACGACTGGAAATCGATTGTTCGCCAACTGAGTAACTCGCCGCATGGCCGGATCGTGTTGTTCCGCGATTCGCTGGATGATTCGGTTGGCATGCTGCGCGTGCGTGAAGCCTGGCGCATGATGACCGAGAAGAAAGAGTTCAACAAAGATCGCCTGCTGCGCGCTGCTGATGAAATTTATTATGTGCCGGAAGGTACACCGCTGAATGTCCAGCTGGTGAAATTCCAGCGTAATAAGAAGAAAGTCGGCTTAGTGGTCGATGAATATGGTGACATCAAAGGACTGGTGACCATTGAAGACATTCTGGAAGAGATTGTTGGCGACTTTACGACGTCTATGTCTCCCTCGCTGGCGGAAGAAGTGATGCCGCAGAATGATGGCTCAGTGCTGATTGAAGGCAGCGCCAACGTGCGTGAAATTAATAAAGCCTTCAACTGGACGTTACCCGAAGACGAAGCACGCACCATCAATGGCATGCTGCTGGAAGCGCTGGAGGAGATTCCGCTGGTCGATACACGCGTGAAAATCGGTAAGTACGATGTGGATATCCTCGACGTGCAAGACAATATGGTGAAGCAGGTGCGCATTACCCCGCATCATCCGCTGAAATCCTCCATCGGTTCCTGAAGCCAAAAAAAACGCCGCGAACATCGCGGCGTTTTCATTTCTGCTTAGACAGGCACTAGATGTGCAGCTCTTTCAGCTTCTCAGCCGGCAGTTTCAGGTCTTCGTTACGGTTCACGCCAATCTCATGCGCCAACACGTTACGCGCAATCTGCTGCGCTTCGTCGAGTGAGTGTAGCTTGTAGCTACCACACTGGTATTCATTCAGTTCCGGGATCTGGCTCTGTTCTTTCACTTTCAGAACATCTTCCATCGCCCCTTTCCACGCTTTCGCTACACGCTGCTCGTCTGGTTCACCAATCAGGCTCATGTAGAAGCCGGTGCGGCAACCCATTGGCGAGATATCAACGATTTCCACGCCATCACCATTGAGGTGATTACGCATAAAGCCAGCGAACAGGTGCTCCAGCGTATGGATGCCGCGCTCAGTCAGAATATCGATATTCGGACGGCAGAAACGCAGGTCAAAAACGGTGATGGTATCGCCATGCGGAGTGTTCATGGTTTTTGCAACGCGCACAGCGGGTGCACCCATGATGGTGTGATCAACAGTAAAACTATCCAGTAGTGGCATACGTCACCTCCTGTTTTGAGATTTTTTTTTAAAACGATGAAACTTTTCCGTTCGCCCAACGTCTGAATATATGAAAGACGCGCATTTGTTATCATCATCCCTGACAACAGAGATGTTAATTTTGGCCACAATGATGTGGCCATTTTCTTTTTAGCCTTCGCGACCTGCCAGATAACTTTCGAAATCCAGCGTATCACTCTGTTCCAGCTTTTCCTGCGCCTGTACCGATTCCAACGCCTGACGGCTAAAGTCATCTTCGGTCAAAATCTCTAACGGCTCTTCACACAGCAGATGACGATACTGTTCAGCCAGTGCCACACCTGCGCCGGTTAAGCCATTTTCTTTGATGGCATGCAGAATACGCGCTGAATAGGTTAGCTCAGGATCATCAAACGATGCCACCAGTTGATCACAAACCTGTTGATATTGCGTGCTGCCATAATTGCTGTCGAGCACCTCGGCAACACGACGAAGATCGGCAAACAGGGCTTTACCCACATCAACCAGCGGATGTTCTGTATCGCTACAACCTACACCAATCACCTGGCCCGGCTTACGTCCTTCCATAACCACGCGGTTCCAGTTTTTACGGCTGCATAACAGCTCGTCAGAACTCATCTCAGGAGCATCCGCCAGAGTACACCAAATCAGGAACAGGTCGAGGAAACGCGCCTGATTGGCGTCCACGCCAATCGCAGAAAACGGGTTGATATCCAGAGAACGCACTTCGATGTACTCGATACCACCGCGTAACAATGCATCAGAAGGCGCTTCGCCCGAACGAGTCACACGTTTTGGACGAATAGGTGCATACAGTTCGTTTTCAATCTGCAACACGTTGGTGTTCAGTTGCAGCCAGTTGCCGTCTGCATCTTTGGTGCCCATGGCCGCATACTCTTCTGACGGCGTCTTGATCGCCGCTTTCAGCGCAGCAACGTAACCGTCGAGCGAGTTAAAAGTGATGCCCAAACCACTTTGCGACTTGTTGGTGTAGCCTAAATCACTGAGGCGCAGCGAAGTGGCATACGGCAGCCACAAGGTGCCTTTGCCGTCCGTTTCAAAGGGTAATTTGCTTTCACGTCCCTGCAGGAACGATGAACAGATCGCTGGAGATGCACCGAACAGATAAGGGATCACCCAACCAAAACGATAATAGTTGCGGATCAAACGCAGATATCCGGCAGAAATGGTCTCTTTGCCGCTTTCCGCATCTTTTACATCCGCCCACTCCTGCCAGAACGACAGTGGCAGCGAGAAGTTATAATGCACACCTGAGATAATCTGCATCAGTGCGCTGTAGCGATTTTTCAGTCCCTGCCGATAGAGGGTTTTCATCTTGCCGATGTTAGAGCTGCCATATTGCGCCAGCTCAATGCTATCAACATCTTCAACGTAACCCGGCATACTGAACGGCCACATGCGTTCCTGACCTAACTCTCGCGCAGTGTGGCGATGAATATCACGCAGGAAAGCCAGTGAACGATCAATGCTTTGATCGACAGGCGTAATGAACTCCAGCAGCGTTTCGGCAAAATCAGTGGTAATCCAACTGTGCTTCAGCGCTGAACCCAGGGATTCAGGATGTCCGGTGGTTGCCAGGTGACCATTTGGATTAACGCGCAAAGTCTCGCGTTCAATGCCACGGCCGATACCCTTCAACGCGTCGGGATGCGCTTCCAACCAGGAAAGCGCTTTTGATACGTCCGGGATCACATTAACCTCCCGCTGTGCGAATAATTTATTTTTGTTCAGCATAATGTTAACCGTAGCCTCGAATCTGTGCGAATCAATGCCACCATTGCATTGTTTGTAATGTGGCGGTCGCGATAACGATATAACGCAGCGTTTTACCGATGGCGAGGAACAGCACCGAGGGCAGCCAGGCAAAGCGCAACCAGCCTGCAAGCACGCAAAGCAGGTCGCCCACTACCGGCAGCCAGCTTAAAAGCAGCGCTGCAGGACCCAATCGATGTAACCACGTCATTGCTGTGTCATGCCATCGCCCCTGCCCTTTTGGCGGCATGAGGCGACCAAGAATAATGTTGGTCAGGCCACCCAGCGTGTTTCCCACTGATGCGGCCAATAACAATCCATAGATCGAACCCTTTTGGGCGATCAGTAAAGCAATCAGCACAGCCTCTGAACTTCCTGGAAGGAGAGTGGCACTCAGAAAGCTACTGCCGAATAACGATCCATAGGTCAGAATTTCATTCACAGTAAACGGACATCAACCACATCCATGCCCGCGGCTCGCGCCGCCTGAACACCAAAGTCAGCATCTTCAAATACCACACAGCGTTCAGGTGCCACGCCTATTAACTCGGCGCAGCGTAAAAAAGTATCAGGTTGGGGTTTATGGCGCTGCACATCATCCGCGCCGACAACGGCATCAAACAGATGATAGACACCCAAGGCTTCAAGCAGAGCCTTTGCCAGGCTATGTTCACTGCCGGTACCCACCGCCATGGGACGACGACCGTGATACGCTTTCACCACGTCCATTAACGGTAAAGGGCGTACATCATCCAGCAACATCGCCTTGAGCGCTTCGGTTTTCTCCGCGGCCAGCAAATGAGGATCATGCTCAGCATTGTTCTGCTCAAGAATGTACTGCGCCAGCTGCCAGGTGGGTGCGCCATTAAAACTCACCATTTTTTTCTCATCCATAGTGAAACCGTAACGGCTCAGCACCTGCTGCCAGGCTTTTCGATGTGTCGGCTCAGTATCCAGGATTGTGCCGTCCATATCGAAAATCAGGGCGTCATATTGGTCGTACATTGTCACTCCATCGAGCACCACAAAATGAGCCATTACTTTAGCGTAATGCGCTTAGGTTGTCGCCAGGTGTGCTTAACAGCAAATGCTTTGAAAGCATTAGCTATTTTTGTTTTCGGAAAAAGGTCAGGTAGCCATGCCGGGGATAAATTGCGGTTATATAAGTGGTTTTTGTGTGATGAAGAAAAATGGGAAGTAAATTCAGAAAGCGGACGTTGATTGTTTCGAACAGGAGATGGTGCATCCAGGAGGATTACTCGGCTTTCGCCTCGCCCTTCGGGCCGTTGCTGAAGCAACGTTATTCTCCTTAGTGCGGCCTGAACGTTTACCACGTCATGACACACTGAGGCACTTTCCCTATTCGAAAATATGGTGCATCCAGGAGGATTCGAACCTCCGACCGCTCGGTTCGTAGCCGAGTACTCTATCCAGCTGAGCTATGGATGCATTGGGGTATAACTGATGTTACGGATGAAACAGTTTGAGAATAGCATGAAGAAAACAGAATGGTGCATCCAGGAGGATTCGAACCTCCGACCGCTCGGTTCGTAGCCGAGTACTCTATCCAGCTGAGCTATGGATGCATTGAGAGATTTTCTTACGATGGACTTACTGCAATCAACCTGGGAATGATACGAAGAATGGTGCATCCAGGAGGATTCGAACCTCCGACCGCTCGGTTCGTAGCCGAGTACTCTATCCAGCTGAGCTATGGATGCATCGAGTTAATTCTTGTACAACGCAGGGTGCTGACAACTCACCATGAAAGGAACTGCTCGTTCACTCTTACTTCAGTTTTCCGAATGGTGCATCCAGGAGGATTCGAACCTCCGACCGCTCGGTTCGTAGCCGAGTACTCTATCCAGCTGAGCTATGGATGCATCGGAAATGGCGGTGAGGCGGGGATTCGAACCCCGGATGCAGCTTTTGACCGCATACTCCCTTAGCAGGGGAGCGCCTTCAGCCTCTCGGCCACCTCACCTTACGCGTTCTTCCGAACCGTGCTTCTGAACTTGTTTCTGCTCATCGGCACTGCGTGGCGCACATATTACTTTCCCGCACTTATAAGTCAAACAATTTTTCCCGACTTTTTCTGGATATCGTTCTGTTTGCACAAATGACGCGCAATTAGGATGTTTTGCCGACAAAAAGAGTGATTAATCAACAGCGAAAGCACGTTGCAGTTAACAAAATGGGAAGAAAGAAAATGAGGTTAAGGGCGGAAAAAATTAAGATGGGGGGATAAAAGCGGTAGCGCCTCGCAGGATGCGAGACGCTGAATCCGTTAGTAACTCGTTTGCTGAGTTTTTTCGGCCTGGATACGCTGATAGATTTCTTCGCGATGCACCGAAACTTCTTTAGGCGCATTGACGCCAATACGGACCTGGTTACCTTTAACACCCAGCACCGTTACAGTCACCTCATCGCCAATCATGAGGGTTTCACCAACTCGACGAGTTAGAATAAGCATTCTTTGCTCCTTGAAAGATTAAAAGAGTCGGGCCTGTTCGGTCTCCCGGCCATATCCATCATATAACGCTGAACAATGTCTATGACAAATACACCATTGTGCATCGCCACGCCAATACATTCTGCTGATAGTTAGTTTAGCCGAAATACACTACATCAACCGGACTTTGTCATTATCGGGTGCACACCGCGTTAAAAAGCGCCAGAACACGGGGGTTCTGGCGCTGCTCACGATGCTGAATTTTAATTCGTTACAGTCGGTTACTCACCCACTCCGACACGCCAGCCAGTGCGCCAGCCAGTGCCTCAGGGTTTGTACCACCCGCCTGTGCCATATCAGGACGACCGCCGCCTTTACCGCCAACCTGAGCGGCCAGTTCGCCGACCAGCTCACCCGCTTTGACGCGGTCAGTCAGGTCTTTAGTCACCCCAGCAATCAGGGAAACCTTACCTTCAGCAATAGTTGCCAGCACGATGATGGCCGAACCGAGCTGATTCTTCAGGTCATCCATCATGGTGCGCAGCATCTTCGGCTCAACGTTGTTAAGCTCGCTGACCAGCAGTTTGGTACCCTTCACGTCCACTGCTTTACTGCTCAGCGAGGCACTCTCTTGCGCCGCTTGCTGATCGCGTAGCTGCTGCAGTTCTTTTTCCAGCGCGCGAACATGATCAACCAGACCGCGTACTTTCTCATTCAGATTACTGCTGTTAGCTTTAACCACCTGCGCAATTTCAGTTATCTGATCGCTCTGCGCATGCAGCTGAGCCATTGCGCCTTCACCCGTCAACGCTTCAATACGACGCACACCTGCCGCCGTTCCGGATTCAGACTGAATGCGGAACAGGCCAATGTCGCCAGTGCGCGCTGCGTGCGTACCGCCGCACAGCTCAACGGAATATTCACCCATGCTGACCACGCGCACACGCTGTTCATACTTCTCACCGAACAACGCCGTTGCACCGCGCGCTTTCGCTTCATCCAGATCCATCACTTCAGTCTGGATGAGTAAATTGCGACGAATCTGGGTATTAACGATATCTTCAACGGTGCGAATCTGCTCTGGCTTCATCGCTTCGGTATGAGAAAAGTCGAAGCGCAGGTATTTATCGTTGTTGAGTGAGCCTTTCTGACCTACATGATCGCCCAATACTTCACGTAACGCTTCATGCATCAGATGTGTTGCGGAGTGGTTGAGAATAATACGCGCACGGCGCTCTTCATCCACTTGTGCATTGAGGCGGTCACCCACACGCAGCTCACCGCGGTTAAGCTTACCGATATGACCAAAGGCTTTGCCATACTTCTGAGTATCCTGGACGCTGAATTCAGCATTCTGCCCAGTCAGCACGCCGGTATCGCCCACCTGGCCACCTGACTCGCCATAGAATGGTGTTTGATCCAGAATCACTACCGCTTCCTGGCCAGCCGCGATCTGCTCAACTTGCTGACCGCCAACGAACAGCGCCTGCACGGTGCCTTCAGCCTGCAGCTGGTCATAACCTTTGAAGTCAGTGGCAGCATCAAAGCGAATCACGCTGTTGTAGTCCGCGCCAAAACCACTGGCCTCACGCGCACGCTGGCGCTGCTGTTCCATGGCTGTTTCGAAGCCCGCTTCATCAATCTTCAGATTGCGCTCGCGGCAGACGTCAGCCGTCAAATCGGCCGGGAAACCGAAGGTGTCATACAGACGGAAGACCGTTTCGCCATCCAGCGTATCACCTTGCAGATTGGCCAACTCTTCATCCAGCAATGCCAGGCCGCGTTCCAGCGTTTTGGCAAATTGCTCTTCTTCATTTTTCAGCGTGTTTTCAACATGCTTCTGCTGGCGTTTCAGATCTTCACCGGCATCACCCATGACGTCGATCAATGGCGCAACCAGTTTGTAGAAGAAGGCTTCTTTAGCTCCCAACATATTGCCATGACGCACTGCACGACGAATGATACGGCGCAGCACGTAGCCACGGTTTTCATTCGATGGGATGACGCCATCAGCGATCAGGAATGCACAGGAACGGATGTGGTCAGCAATCACGCGCAACGATTTATTGTTGAGATCGGTTGCACCTGTGACCTGAGCCACAGCCTTGATCAGTTTGGCAAACAGATCGATTTCATAGTTGGAGTTAACATGCTGCAGTACCGCGGCGATACGCTCCAGACCCATACCGGTGTCAACAGACGGCTTCGGTAGAGGCTCCATGGTGCCGTCAGCCTGACGGTTGAACTGCATGAAAACGATGTTCCAGATCTCAATATAGCGATCGCCATCTTCTTCCGGGCTACCCGGCGGGCCACCCCAGATATGGTCGCCGTGATCGTAGAAAATTTCGGTGCACGGACCACAAGGGCCGGTATCACCCATCTGCCAGAAGTTGTCAGACGCGTAAGCGCTGCCTTTGTTATCGCCGATGCGAATAATACGTTCGCGCGGCACGCCGACATCGTTAGCCCAGATTTCGAAGGCTTCATCATCGGTTTCATAAACGGTGACCCACAGACGCTCTTTCGGCAGCTTGAACCACTGCTCACCCGTCAGCAGTTCCCAGGCATAAGCAATCGCTTCTTTCTTGAAGTAGTCGCCAAAGCTGAAATTACCCAGCATTTCAAAGAAGGTGTGGTGACGAGCGGTGTAACCCACGTTCTCAAGATCGTTGTGCTTACCACCGGCGCGCACACAACGTTGAGACGTAGTTGCGCGTGCATAATCGCGTTTATCCTGACCGAGGAAAACGTCTTTAAACTGCACCATTCCCGCATTGGTAAACAGCAACGTTGGGTCGTTGTTCGGTACGAGGGAGCTGCTGGCTACAACCTGATGTCCCTTGCTATGAAAAAAGTCGAGAAACGCTTGACGGATCTCAGCAGTGCTCTTGCTCATATAATTCCTGGAATCACGCTAACGAACGTTCCCTTTCGCGGGCAAACCACATCTGCAGGTTTACCGCTGATTGAGGAACAAAAAGTGGGAATAAGATAAATTTTCTTCAGTGGGAAGTAAAATCCCATCGCCTTTCAGTCGTCAATATTTCTAAAAACTGCCTGAATATCTTCCATCATAAAGCCTTTAGCCATTAAAAAGCGCTGTACCTTGCTTTTCTCAGCCCAGGTTTGCGGCAGAGGATCACCAAACTTACGCTTAGCCAAATCGGCCGCGCATTGGCTCCAGTCCACTTCAGTATCCATCATCGCCTGATTGATCTCATCGCGGCTGATGCCCTTCTGCTGTAATTCCATGCGCACGCGCTGTGAGCCGTAACCTTTACGTGCGCGACTTTGGATAAAGCGTTCGGTGAAGCGCTGATCGTTGAGCCAGCCACTCTCCTGGCACCAGTCGAGCACCTTTTCCAGCAGCTCATCCGGTATCGGCACATTTTCTTCTTGCTTCAGATAAGCTGCACGCTGAGAAGAGAGTTGCAGCTTGCGTTTCAATTCGTCACGACTGTGGTCTCGCTGCGATAAGACACGCATGGCACGATCCAGCAAACGGGAAAATGTCGGCACCGAAGCCGTTGAAGGTGATGATGACATGAATTTGACCTTGTTCTGACTGTTGCGCAGGGTAAAGCAAGAAAACGATCAGGGGAAGTGTTGACGGGGAAAAGCAAACGGGAGCATCGCTGCTCCCGTAGGGGTAAATCTTAGAAATCTTCGTTGGTTTCGCTAGCTTCTTCGTAGTCATCAGCAGAAATTTCTGCTGCACCCGCTCCAGCCGTTGCACCCGTCAGCAGCAGATCGCGTAACTTCTTATCGATCTCGTTAGCAATCGCTGGGTTCTCTTTCAGGAAGTTGGTCGAGTTCGCTTTACCTTGACCAATCTTTTCACCGTTGTAGCTGTACCACGCACCGGCTTTCTCAACCAGTTTGTGTTTCACGCCGAGATCCACCAGCTCGCCAAAGGTGTTGATGCCTTCACCGTACATAATCTGGAATTCAGCCTGCTTAAATGGCGCAGCGATTTTGTTCTTCACCACTTTTACGCGGGTTTCGCTACCGACCACTTCATCGCCCTCTTTAATCGCACCGATACGGCGGATATCAAGACGAACAGAAGCATAGAATTTCAGCGCGTTACCACCGGTGGTGGTTTCTGGGTTACCGAACATCACACCAATTTTCATACGAATCTGGTTGATGAAGATCAGCAGCGTGTTGGACTGCTTCAGGTTACCCGCTAACTTACGCATCGCCTGGCTCATCATACGTGCGGCCAGACCCATGTGCGAATCACCGATTTCACCTTCGATTTCCGCTTTCGGCGTCAGTGCCGCAACGGAGTCAACGATGATCACATCAACGGCACCGGAGCGTGCTAACGCATCACAAATCTCCAGCGCTTGCTCACCGGTGTCCGGCTGCGAACACAGCAGATTGTCGATATCAACGCCGAGTTTTTTGGCATACACCGGATCAAGCGCATGTTCAGCATCAATAAAGGCACAGGTTTTACCTTTACGCTGTGCAGCGGCAATCACCTGCAGCGTCAGCGTGGTTTTACCGGAAGATTCTGGTCCGTAGATCTCAACGATACGCCCCATCGGCAAGCCACCAGCCCCCAACGCGATATCCAGTGACAGTGAACCGGTTGAGATGGTTTCTACGTCCATTGAGCGGTCTTCACCCAGGCGCATGATCGAGCCTTTGCCAAATTGTTTCTCAATCTGGCCCAGCGCGGCAGCTAAAGCTTTCTGTTTGTTCTCGTCAATCGCCATTTCCACTCCTAATCATGCTGGGTAAGCCGACATCATTGTGTGCCTGCTCGTTCTGTTGCCGGTAATTATACTGTATGACCATACAGTATCAAGTTTAATTTGTCAGAAATTCATCAAGCAGTGTTTGCAGCGCCCAGCTGACGGATTGCCGACGCACCGCGTCACGGTCTCCGGCAAAGATCTGCCGCTGCGCCAGAACACGATCGCCAGGTCCGGCAATGGCAAACCATACGGTACCCACTGGCTTTTCTGCTGAACCGCCATCTGGCCCCGCAATCCCGCTCACAGCAATGCCAAACTCAGCGGCGGCGGCATTGCAGGCACCTTGAGCCATCTCACGCACAGTTTGCTCACTGACCGCGCCATACTGCGCCAGAGTCGCAGCCTGCACGCCCACCATCTGCTGTTTGGCTTCGTTGCTGTAGGTCACAAAACCCCGCTCAAACCAGGCAGAGCTGCCACTGACATCGGTAAACACTTTGGCAATCCAGCCACCGGTGCAGGATTCCGCCGCGGTCACCGTTGCCTTGCGTTTCTTCAGCTGTTCACCAATACGCTGGCTGAGCTGCTGCAACTGTTGGTCGTTCATCGCCTTCTCCTGTTTTGGCGCTGCGCGTTAGACATAAATGGTGCAACAGAGCGCCCTTTTCAACCTCTGTCACACCATTTTGCGTGCGCGCTTCCACGATACTAATGCGTTCTCACTGCCACCATAAATAAACGCGGGAAAGCCAGCAAAACCTGACCATTGCTGCGTGGGGGATAAGCCGGCATTAATGCATGATGATAGTCATGCAGAAAATCGGCCTGTTGCTGTTCAGTCAATCCGGCGAGGAAGGGACGCAAGCCCGTGGCACGGAGCCAGGTAATGATGGCCTGCGCATCGGCCATCGGGTGATAGTACGTGGTACGCCAGATATCCACCTGACAGCCTGCATCACTCAGCAAATCATAATATTGTTCCGTGCTTAGCAGGCGTTTGCGATCGGCGGCCTGTGGCGAGATATGTGCCTGCCAGCGTTCACTGGCCGCCACTTTACGCATCAAGCTGTGAGAGGCTTCATCAAGATTGTCCGGCATCTGTATCGCCAGAGCGCCACCGATATCCAGCTGTTCAACCAAATGCGGCAGCAGCGTGTGATGATCGGTTAACCACTGCAGCGAAGCATTCGCATAGATGACCTGCTGTGGCTGGTTAGCCTGCCAAGTACGAATATCCGCCTGCAGAAAAGTGCAGGCAGGTAACCGCTCATGCGCTTGTTCCAGCATGGCTGCAGAGCTATCGATGCCTGTAATCACCGCGTCTGGCCACGCTTGCGCCAGCAGCTCAGTACTGTTGCCGGGACCGCATCCGAGGTCAGTCGCGAAATGCACGTCGGTTAGTGGAATACGTTCTAATAGTTCACGCGCAGGGCGCGTGCGTTCCGATTCAAATTGACGATACAGCTGTGGATTCCAGTCTTGCATGGCAACGCTCCTGTCTGGCTGAAGAGCATCACACTACCTGTTTTCTCAATCGCTAAGCGAAGAGAAAAGTGCGATGTCTCACCTTTTTACCCTTTGTCACTGGTTAATGTCAGTCACGAGCACTAAGTTAAAACAACGTTTCATTTTTAAAAATTAAGGATCGCGTTATGGCTGCACAACCTGAATTAACCGGCGTCTGGTGTCCTTCAGTTACCCCTTTCGATCAACATAATAAGCTCGATATTGATGCGCTGGGCCGCCACTTTGCGCGCCTGAACGCCTCGGGGATTGATACGCTGTTGTTGATGGGCAGTATCGGGGAGTTTGCTTCGCTGACCCAACAGGAACGGCTGATGCTGATTCGCGAAGCTCGTCAGCTTTCGCCACTGAACATGGTCGCGAATATCTCAAGTACCTGTGTTCCCGACATGTTGCAGCTCGCTGAAGCCGCCTGGGAAAATGGTTATGACGCCGTGATGGTTTTGCCGCCTTACTACTATGGGCAAACGCAGAAACAGCTGTTGAGCTACTTTAAAGCACTGGATAAACAGTTAGGTGGCAAGTGGTTTGCCTACAACTTTCCGGCGCGCACCGGCTGCGATTTAACGCCGGCATTGGTGGCAGAATTAGCCGCTGAACTGCCGCAATTTATCGGCATTAAAGACACCATGGATTGTCTTTCACACAATCGAGCCCTGATTGAAGAAACCAAAAAGGTTCGCCCTGATTTCACCGTACTTTCAGGGTATGACGAATATCTTCTGCCCAATTTGCTGGCAGGCGGTGCCGGGGTGATTTCCGGATTAAACAACATCGTACCGGAGTTGTTTGCCGAGGCGATGCACGCATGGCGAGCGGGAGAGTTAGCGCAGTTGGCACAGATTCAACAGCGTAT
Organism: Pantoea sp. SM3; assembly: GCF_000963995.1. Lineage (NCBI taxonomy): Bacteria > Pseudomonadati > Pseudomonadota > Gammaproteobacteria > Enterobacterales > Erwiniaceae > Pantoea > Pantoea sp. SM3. The sequence continues at coordinate 119,171 of NZ_JZRD01000038.1, read as the reverse complement.
TGGTAAGCTGATGGCGATTTACACCATCGGCGATGACTTTGTCACGACTATCAAAACCGCAGTGGCGCGCAAATATGATTCGATGAGCAGCCATTCACGTAATTATGGCGGTGAACTCACGATTGAGCAGTGCGCTGAGCTGGATCGTTTGCTGATGTGATCACAATAAGGGGCGGCCGGACAGCCGTCCTACTCAGTTCTTTTTCACAAACTCAGATTTGAGTTTCATCGGGCCAAAACCATCGATTTTGCAATCAATGTTGTGGTCGCCTTCAACCAGACGAATGCTTTTCACTTTGGTGCCAATCTTCAGGGTTGAAGAACTGCCTTTCACCTTGAGATCCTTGACCACGGTAACGCTGTCACCATCGGCCAGCAGATTGCCATTAGCATCCCGCACCACCAAACCCTCCGATGCTGCATTAGCACTCGGTGACCAGATATGGCCACAAGATGGGCAGTTCAGGTTCTCACCATCCTGCCAGGTATAATCAGCCTGACACACAGGGCAAGCAGGTAATGTTGTCATGAGCATTCCTCAGAAGTCGAAAGGCGGTGAAGATGGCACCGCAAAAGGGGCGCCATCTTATACCCTCACTCTTTATAAGGACAGCATTAAAGCATGTTGCCCTGACGCGCTTTCGCCACTGCCTGGCCCAACTGCCATACCGCCATGGCATAGTGTGTGCTGTGGTTATAACGCGTGATGACATAGAAGTTAGGCAGGCCATACCAATATTGATAACTGGTGCCAAGATCAAGGCGCAGCAGACTCGCCTGGTTATTACCGTCCAGCGATCCTTGGGGCGTCAGGCCGCTCGCCATCAGCGTATTCACCGGATAAAGCGTTTTAAAGCCATTTTCCAGCGCAGGAGCCTGCCCGCTTGCCGGTACGGCAACATTCTGCCCTGCCCGCCAGCCGTGCTCTTTAAAGTAATTTGCTACGCTGCCAATCGCATCCACAGGATCCCACAAGTTAATGTGGCCATCACCATTGAAGTCGACCGCATACTCTTTATAGGAAGACGGCATAAACTGGCCGTACCCCATTGCACCCGCAAAGGAACCGCGCAGATCCAGCGGATCATCCTGTTCAGTGCGCGCCATCAGCAGGAAGGTTTCCAGTTCGCTGCTGAAGTAGGCCGCGCGACGAGGATAGCTAAAGGATAAGGTGGCCAGCGCATCCAGTAGACGCGTTTTGCCCATCACCCGACCCCAACGTGTTTCCACGCCAATGATTCCGACGATGATCTCCGGCGGCACGCCATAAACCTGCTGAGCGCGTTGCAGAGCGTCCTGATATTGATCCCAAAATGCCACGCCATTTTGTACATTATCTGGCGTGATGAATTTATTGCGGTAGCGGATCCAGGCTCCGTTCGGCCCCGTCGGCGGCGTGTAGCTTGGCGCTTGTTGGTCCATCAGACGCAGCACGTAATCAAGACGCTTCGCCTGGCCGATCACCGCATGCAGTTGATCACGGTTAAAACCGTGTTTTGCCACCATTTGATCAATAAACTGCTCAGCCGCCGGATTCCCCGCGAAATCACCAAACATCGGCTGAACGGCGTGTGAAGGCTCCAGTAAGAAACCACCTTTTGGTGCAGGCACAACGGCGGTTTGTTGCTGGGTTGCAGGCTTACTGCTGCAGGCAGCAAGCAAGGCAATAAGTGGAAGAAAAGCAACCTTAAAACGCATTAGATATCCATAAGCCAGATGAAACCGGAAGCCAACATGGTAATCGTTCATCAAAGCGGGATACAGAGCAATATCTTAAATTTACGCCGCTTTTCCCTGGTTTTAGTGGGTTGCAGCGAAAATTTGCGGAACAGCTCCACACTTTATCTTTATCCCCCGATTTTACTTTTTACTGCTTATCGCAATTTGTTAAGGTCGGCAGCCAGAATCCATTGCGGGCGGATGATGCGCGCAGGGCAAAATGCTAATATCTGCGCCTTGGTTATCCGTCTGTGAGATAACGCACCACACTGGCCTGCTCATATCGGGCAGCCCTGATTGAACGAGTGAATTTTGAGCGAAAACGAGATGAAAGGAGCAGCGCAAATGGACTTTACTGGCCACACGCCCATGATGCAGCAATACCTGCGCCTGAAGGCTGACCATCCCGAAATCCTGCTGTTTTATCGCATGGGCGATTTTTACGAGCTGTTTTACGACGACGCCAGGCGAGCATCACAACTGCTGGAGATTTCACTCACGAAACGCGGCGCGTCAGCGGGTGAACCCATCCCGATGGCGGGCGTGCCCTATCATGCTGTTGAAGGTTATCTGGCAAAACTGGTCCAGCTCGGTGAATCCGTGGCGATCTGTGAACAGATTGGCGACCCGGCACTGAGCAAAGGACCGGTTGAGCGTAAAGTCGTGCGCATTGTGACGCCCGGCACTATCAGTGATGAAGCGCTGCTGCAGGAGCGTCAGGACAACTTACTGGCGGCAATCTTCCAGAGCCAGCGCGGGTTTGGCTATGCCACCCTCGATATCAGTTCGGGGCGTTTTCGCCTGAGCGAACCGGTCGATCAGGAGACCATGGCGGCAGAACTCCAGCGCACTAATCCTGCCGAACTGCTCTATCCCGAAGATTTCCAGGCCATGGCGCTGATCGATCAGCGCCGTGGTCTGCGCCGTCGTCCGCTATGGGAATATGAAATCGACACCGCACGCCAGCAATTAAACCTGCAATTTGGCACGCGTGATCTCAGCGGCTTTGGTGTTGAACAGGCTCATCTGGCGCTACGCGCTGCAGGTTGTCTGCTTCAATATGTCAAGGATACCCAACGCACCTCCCTGCCACATATTCGCTCGTTAAGTATGGAGCGCCAGCAGGACAGCGTAATCATGGATGCAGCCACTCGCCGCAACCTGGAAATCACGCAAAATCTGGCCGGCGGTACCGAAAATACCCTGGCAGCAGTGTTGGATAAAACCGTGACCCCGATGGGCAGCCGTATGCTGAAGCGCTGGCTGCATATGCCACTGCGCGACGTCACCACCATCAGTCGTCGCCAGGAATCGATTGCCGAACTGCAATCCCTAAGTGAAGCACTGCAGCCGGTACTGCGCCAGGTGGGCGATTTGGAACGCATCCTGGCGCGTTTGGCACTGCGCACCGCGCGCCCGCGTGATTTAGCTCGCATGCGACATGCATTCCAGCAACTGCCGGAATTAAACCAGCAGCTGGAAGGCGTCGAGGCGACTCAACTGGTCAATTTGCGTTCGCAGATGGGTGAATTTACTGAACTGCGCGAGCTGCTGGAACAAGCCGTCATTGAATCCCCTCCCGTGCTGGTGCGTGACGGTGGTGTGATTGCACCCGGCTATAGCGCTGAATTAGATGAATGGCGTGCGCTGGCCGACGGTGCCACTGATTATCTCGACCGCCTGGAAATTCGCGAACGAGAGAAGCTAGGGCTGGATACTTTAAAGGTAGGTTTTAACGCAATTCATGGTTACTACATTCAGGTCAGCCGCGGCCAAAGTCACCTGGTGCCGATTCACTATGTACGCCGCCAGACGCTGAAGAACGCCGAGCGCTACATCATTCCTGAATTGAAAGAGTACGAAGACAAAGTACTGACCTCGAAAGGGAAAGCGCTGGCGCTGGAAAAAGGACTGTACGAGGCATTGCTCGACCGTCTTCTGCCACACCTTGAAGCACTGCAGATCAGCGCGGCGGCACTGGCTGAACTGGATGTGCTGGCTAACCTGGCAGAGCGGGCCTGGACACTGAATTACTGCCGCCCGGTGTTGCAGGAAAAAGCGGGCATTCGCATCACCGCAGGCCGCCATCCGGTCGTGGAACAGGTCCTGAAAGAGCCGTTTATTGCTAACCCGCTATCGTTGTCAAATCAACGACGCATGCTGATCATCACCGGCCCCAATATGGGCGGTAAAAGCACTTACATGCGTCAGACTGCATTGATTGCGCTGATGGCGTGGATTGGCAGCTATGTGCCAGCCGAAGAAACCATAATGGGTCCCATCGATCGCATCTTTACTCGCGTCGGTGCGGCTGATGACCTGGCGTCTGGACGGTCAACCTTTATGGTTGAGATGACGGAAACGGCCAACATCCTGCACAACGCCACGGAGAACAGCCTGGTGTTGATGGATGAAATCGGTCGCGGCACATCGACCTACGATGGGCTGTCGCTGGCATGGGCTTGTGCGGAGAGTCTGGCAAACCGCATCAAAGCAATGACGCTGTTTGCCACCCACTACTTCGAACTGACGACCCTGCCGGAAAAAATGGAAGGCGTAGTGAATGTGCATCTTGATGCCATGGAGCATGGCGATACCATTGCATTTATGCACAGCGTACAAGATGGCGCAGCCAGCAAAAGTTATGGTTTAGCAGTTGCTGCGTTAGCGGGCGTGCCGAAAGACGTGATCAAACGTGCGCGCAACAAGCTGAAAGAGCTGGAAGCGCTCTCCGGCAGTTCAGCGGCATCCACTGTAGAAGGGTCGCAAATGCAGCTGCTGGTGGCAGAAACATCGCCAGCCGTAGACGCGCTGGAAGCATTGGACCCGGATAGCCTCACGCCAAAACAGGCGCTGGAGTGGATTTACCGCCTTAAAACGTTGGTTTAGTTCGCTTCTGATGATCGGCGGGTAATGACGCCGCTCATTAGCGTAACGGCCCGATAACGCACAAAAAAACGGTGACCCCTGGGTCACCGTTTTTTATTGCCGGTTACAGCTTATTCGCGAAACAGTGCTTCAATGTTGAGGCCCTGAGTCTGCAGGATTTCACGCAGACGACGCAGACCTTCAACCTGAATCTGACGGACGCGCTCACGGGTCAACCCGATCTCACGGCCCACATCTTCCAGCGTTGCCGCTTCATAGCCTAACAGGCCGAAACGACGCGCTAGCACTTCACGCTGCTTGGCATTCAATTCAAACAACCACTTAACGATGCTTTGTTTCATATCATCGTCCTGCGTGGTGTCTTCCGGGCCGTTGTCTTTTTCATCGGCCAGGATATCCAGCAGCGCTTTTTCGGAATCTCCACCCAGCGGTGTGTCAACCGAGGTAATACGCTCGTTGAGACGCAGCATACGGCTTACATCATCAACCGGCTTGTCTAACTGCTCGGCAATCTCTTCAGCACTCGGCTCATGATCAAGCTTGTGCGAAAGTTCGCGCGCGGTACGCAGATAAACATTCAACTCTTTAACGATGTGGATCGGCAGACGAATAGTACGGGTTTGATTCATGATCGCCCGTTCAATAGTCTGACGAATCCACCAGGTGGCGTATGTTGAGAAACGGAACCCACGTTCTGGGTCAAACTTCTCCACGGCACGAATCAGGCCGAGATTACCCTCTTCAATCAGATCCAGCAGTGCGAGACCACGATTGCTATAACGACGGGCAATTTTCACCACCAGGCGTAAATTACTTTCAATCATGCGGCGGCGAGAAGGAATGTCACCACGTAGTGCACGACGAGCGAAGAACACTTCTTCTTCCGCCGTCAGTAGTGGAGAGTAACCGATCTCACCAAGGTAAAGCTGCGTCGCATCCAAAACGCGTTGCGTCGCACCCTGTGACAACAGCTCTTCTTCAGCTACTTCGTTATCACCAGGTTCGTTCTCAACGAGAGCCTTCTCATCAAAAACCTCAGCTCCGTTCTCCTCGAATTCCGCATCTTCATGTAACTCATTAACTTTCAGCGTATTCTGGTTCATAAGCGGCTCCTACCCGTGATCCAAGGGCAGAACACCTAAGGTTCTGCCGGATTATCGCTGCGGTAAATAACGCAACGGGTTTACGGATTTCCCCTTGTAACGAATTTCAAAATGTAATCTAACCGAACTGGTTCCGGTACTACCCATGGTAGCGATTTTTTGCCCCGCCTTAACTTCCTGTTGTTCCCGGACCAGCATGGAATCGTTATGGGCGTAAGCACTCAGATAATCATCATTGTGTTTGATGATGATTAAATTACCGTACCCACGGAGCGCGTTGCCTGCGTATACCACCCTTCCTGAAGCAGTGGCGACAACAGGTTGTCCACGCGAACCGGCGATATCGATCCCTTTGTTTCCGCCTTCCGCAGCGGAGAAGTTATCGATGATCTTCCCATCAGTCGGCCAACGCCAGCTTCCCACTGGGGTTGTGCTGTTAGTCGTGCTGCTGACTGTAGGCGGTGCGGTAACCGGAGCTGTGGTCGTTGCCACATTATTTGCTCCTTTCGACGGCAGCATTTTACCGCCTGTCGAACCCGAATCATCAGAATACGTAATAACAGGTTGCTGTGCAACAGGGGCAGATTTAATTTGCGTCTGGTTGGATGCAACCGGCACCCCGCCCTGCGTGGCGTCCGCTGCGGTTATCGCATTGCCACCGGTGATGGTCTGGCCATTACCGTTGCCAACCTGCAGGACTTGCCCGGCTTCCAGGCCATACGGGGCCGCGACGTTGTTGCGTTGCGCCAGATCGCGGAAGTCATTGCCGGTAATCCAGGCAATATAGAACAGGGTATCGCCACGTTTGACGGTATAGGTCTCACCACCGTAACTGCCTTTAGGAATATTCCCATAATTACGGTTGTACACGATACGACCATTTTGCGTGACAACATTATTATTGCCACTAACCATTCCACCGGAGGGTGCAGCCGATGGTGTACCGCCGCTTAACATTCCGCCGTGTGGCATGGCGGGTACGGTACTGTTCTGCGATGAGAGCATGCCACCGCTGCTGGGTGCAGACGTCATGCCGCCGCCTGAGGACATCATACCGCTGTCCCCGCCGCCGCCAATCTGGCTAATCGGAGCCTGCGTGTTGTCGCCTGAGCTACAGCCCGCCAGCCAAAAACCTACCAGTGAAAGTGCCGCCAAACGGCGTAATTGAAATACTGTGCTTCCCGTGCTCATTGATCCCCCGTTATGGCAAACCTGGATGTAACTGTGTCGTGGATGTGACCGCATTATTCACTGCGCAACAGGCGAAATACGGTCTTTCACATTGATTAACAAGGATAGTAACAATATCAACTGCGCCATGCCATGTAACAGTTGTGAAGATTTACGTAGCAATGGCTCAGGCCAGATCGCCCTGAACTAACGGCACAAAGCGGACGGGTTCGATGATTTCTTCAATCAATTCATCACCCTGGCGATGTAAACGCTTTAAGACCTGCTGATCTTCGCCTACTGGCAGCACCATTTTGCCACCCTCACCTAATTGCGCTATCAGCGCAGTCGGAATTTCAGGGGGTGCAGCGGTGACAATGATGGCATCAAACGGGCCACGCGCTGCCCAGCCTTGCCAGCCGTCGCCATGGCGCGTCGAAATATTATGCAGGTCGAGTTGTTTCAGGCGGCGCTTGGCCTGCCACTGCAACCCTTTGATGCGTTCCACGGAATAAACGTGATTAACAAGATGGGCCAGAATAGCGGTCTGATAGCCCGAACCGGTGCCGATTTCCAGCACGCGAGATTCCGGGTTCAGTTCAAGTAACGCGGTCATCCGCGCCACCATGTAGGGCTGTGAAATCGTCTGCCCACTGCCAATCGGCAGCGCAACGTTTTCCCAGGCTTTATGTTCAAACGCCTCATCGATAAAGCGTTCACGCGGGACATCGGCGATGGCTTTAAGCAGGTGCTCATCGTGAATTCCCTGGGCACGCAGCTGCTCTAACAGCGTTTCGATGCGGCGGTTCACCATGCCAGATTTACCTCAGCCTCGATTAACCAGTCGCGTAATACTTCTTGTGCCGCATGTGCAGTGAGATCGACATGCAGTGCCGTTAGCGACACATAACCTGCATCCACCGCCGCGAAGTCGGTATCGGGGCCCGCATCCAGTTTATCCCCCGGTGGACCAATCCAGTACAGCGTATGGCCGCGCGGATCTTCCGTGCAAATCACCTGATCGGCAGGATGACGGCTGCCACAGCGTGTCACACGAAAACCTTTAATTTCCGATAGCGGTAGATCAGGCACGTTGATATTCAGGATACGCCCGGTGCGCAGCGGTGCACGGGACAGCGCACGCAGCAGTGTGCAGGTCACCGCCGCTGCGGTGGCATAGTGTAGATGGCCATTGAGTGAAACCGCCAGCGCGGGCAGTCCGAGATGGCGCCCTTCCATTGCGGCGGCCACGGTGCCAGAGTAAATCACGTCATCACCCAGATTGGGGCCGGCGTTGATCCCTGAAACCACAATATCCGGACGTGGCTGCATCAGTTTGTTAACCCCGAGAAACACGCAATCCGTCGGCGTACCCATCTGTACAGCGATGTCACCATTCTCATGGGTAAAGGTACGTAGCGGGGTTTCTAACGTCAGGGAATTTGATGCGCCACTTCGATTGCGATCGGGCGCGACAACCTGCACCTCCGCAAACTCACGCAGTGCGCGAGCCAGCGTCTGAATGCCGGGGGCATGAATTCCATCGTCGTTGCTGAGCAATATCCGCATCTGTTCCTGACCTTTGTTCATTCAACTGGCCCTCAACTCGCCTGGCATCCGCTGTTAGGGTGCCGAATAAAGAAGATCTGGCGAGACGAAGATGTTTGCATTCTAGCGGTGAGGCGCGGGAAGTGGTAGGCGTAAATCACGGAACTTCCGGCGTTTGCCGCAACATTACGCAGCCGGAGCAAAGATTTACCCGGCGTTAAGGCCGGGTAAAGTGGGGTTATTCCTCGCTGATAGGCGCAGCGGCACCGTTACTCAGCAGTTCGCGCACCACGCTGGTGGCAAAACTCCCGGCTGGCAGCCAAAACTGCATCTCGAGCGTCACGTCATCCCACCAGTTCCAGCGCAGATCTTTCGGCACCACCAGCATAGCGCGGCGTGCCGCGTCAACGCGTTCACGCTCCAGCAGCGCCAGCAAATCCGCAGCAGGTGCGAGATTAGCCTGCTCAAAGGCCAGCGCGTCCCCCTGGGGGCCCAGCTCACCTCGACCGGCCAGCGGCGCGGTGATGCGCAATTCATGATGATTCACACGCTGCTGCAATTCCGCCAACTCTTCCGCCTGCGCCACAAACCAGCTGCCGCGTCCGGCCAGCTGCAGCGCATCGCCCGCCTGCACCTGATCCAACACGCCATCACGCTGCAACCGCGCACTGGTGACCTGATTAAACAGCTGGCTGCGCGCAGCGGACAGCAAAATACCTTTCATGCTGCGATCGCGCGGGCGGAACTTATCTTCTGCCCACAATTTTGCCTGCGTCAGGTTATTACCGCCGCGGCCAAAGCGTTGTTCACCAAAGTAGTTAGGCACGCCGCTTTGCTGGATAAGCTGCAAGCGCGCTTCCACTTCAGCGCGATCCGAAATCTGACGCACAACCAAGCGGAACGCATTACCTGCTAGCGCGCCAGTGCGCAATTTGCGCTTATGGCGGATCACCTGCAAAATTTCCACGCCTTCCAGCTGGAAACCGCCCAAATTCGGCATCGCGTTACCCGGCACGCGGAAACACAGCGTCTGCTCGGTCACCGCATGGCGGTCTTTCATCCCGGCATAGCTCATATCACGTTGATGCACGCCGAGGAATTTCGCGATTGCTTCAGCGACAAAGCGCGTATTGCAACCGATCTTGCGGATGCGCACTAGCACCTGCTCGCCTTCGCCATCATAGGGATAGCCGAGGTCTTCAATCACCACGAAATCTTCGGGATTGGCCTTGATCACGCCGGTGGCGCTCGGAACGCCGTGCAGGTAAAGCAGTTCACTCATACTTAATCGGCCTTCACCAGCAGCGCCACGGCTTCACAGGCAATGCCTTCGCCACGGCCGGTAAAGCCGAGCTTCTCGGTCGTGGTCGCTTTGACGTTGACATCATCCATATGGCAGCCCAGATCTTCGGCGATGTTGACGCGCATCTGCGGCACATGCGGCAGCATTTTCGGCGCTTGCGCGATGATGGTCACGTCGACGTTACCAATGCGATAACCTTTCTGCTGGATGCGACGCCAGGCTTCACGCAGCAAGCCACGGCTGTCCGCCCCTTTGAAGGCGGGATCGGTGTCCGGGAATAGCTTACCGATATCGCCCATCGCCACCGCGCCGAGCAGCGCATCCGTTAATGCATGCAGGGCCACATCGCCATCTGAATGGGCAATAAAACCGTGTTCGAAGGGAATACGCACCCCGCCAATCACTAACGGACCTTCGCCGCCAAAAGCGTGAACGTCAAAACCGTGACCGATACGCATCATGCGCTCTCCTTTAACTGAATCTGGGTTAGATAGAAGGCCGCCAGCGCCAGGTCTTCTGGCCGCGTCACCTTAATGTTGTCGCTGCGTCCGCTAACGAGCTCTGGATGATAGCCGCAATATTCCAGCGCCGACGCTTCATCGGTAATGGTAGCGCCTTCGTGAAGTGCTCGCGTTAAACACGCCGTCAGCAGCTGATGCGGGAAAAATTGTGGCGTGAGTGCGTGCCAGAGATCTTCGCGTTCAACGGTATGCGCAATCGCCGCTTTACCGGGTTCAGCACGCTTCATGGTGTCACGCACCGGTGCCGCCAGAATCGCCCCGACTTTACTGTGCTCACGAACCGCCAGCAGGCGTGCCAGGTCATCCGGGTGTAAGCATGGCCGCGCGGCATCGTGCACCAGTACCCATTCGCTATGTTTAATTGCCTGCAAACCTGCCAGCACCGACTCCGCTCGCGTGTCGCCACCTGTCACGCGCAGTACGCGTGAATCCTGCGCCAGTGGCAGCGAATCAAACCAGCCATCATCAGGACTGATGGGCACGATCACTTGTTTAACGGCTGGATGAGCCAGCAAGCGCGCAACGCTGTGTTCAAGAAGAGTTAATTGACCAATGGTCAGATACTGTTTTGGGCAGGCAGCCTGCATACGGCTGCCCACGCCTGCGGCAGGCACCACGGCAATCACATCCGCAAGGGAAGAGAGGTTGTTCATGGTTTATCGTTGTTGATTTTGCGCAGCTTGTTGCGCGTTACGTTTATTCTGGTCTGGCACCAGACGATAGAAAGTCTCACCGGGCTTAATCATACCCAGTTCATTACGTGCACGTTCCTCAATTGCTTCTGAACCGCCATTGAGGTCATCAATTTCGGCAAACAACTGATCGTTACGTGCTTTGAGTTTGGCGTTATTCGCCTGTTGCGACGCGACGTCTTCATTGACGCGCGTATAGTCATGAATACCGTTCTTACCCAGCCACAAGGAATATTGGAGCCATCCCAGCAGCACGAGCAACAGTAACGTCAGTTTTCCCATCCCCGCCCCCTGAAAAACGGCCCAATCATCCCATAACTTCGCACAGGACTCCACAGTGACAGTGAAAATGCCAGCAGCAGACGATTGTCTGTACAAAAAACGGCAAGGCTAAAAGCGGGACGGCAGGTAAAGTTTTGTAACCTGCCGATGCGTTTGCACATCAGGATCGGACTACCAACCCGAGAGAAATGAGAACAGCAGCCAGAACAGGAAGACAACAACAATCGCGGTGATCACCCCACTCCAGAACAAGCGCCCACGAATCATTAAGCTCAGCACGATGCCAATCAGCACCGAAACCGGTAACAGCGCGAGGAAGAAAGGCCAGGTGTAGAGAAAGAAGAACAGCGTATTGGAGCCGTAGAGCATGAACGGAATCGCCAGCGCGCACCAGTACGAGAGAAAGCCAATCACGCCGCCCGGCAATGATGAGCGGGACTCATCCGGGGTGCGTTCATCTTTACGTGCCAGCATGGGGGTAACGTTCTGCATAGAGATCCTGTTGACGCTTAAACGCGGCAAACCTGATGAGATTTGCCGCTGTCGGTTCAGGATCTGATGATATCGCGGTGACGCAGGAGGTCTAACAATTGGGCACTCAGTTTTGTAACCAATTGTTCGCCATCAAGATGGATTTCCGGCGCGTCTGGCGCCTCATAAACACTGTCGATACCGGTAAAATTGCGCAGCTCACCGGCACGCGCTTTTTTATACAAACCTTTGGGGTCACGCGCTTCACACACGGCCAGCGGCGTATCGACAAACACCTCGACAAACTGCCCGGTACCAAGCAAATCACGCACCATCTGACGCTCCGCGCGATGCGGCGAAATAAAGGCGGTTAATACCACTAAACCGGCATCCACCATCAGTTTCGCCACTTCTCCTACGCGCCGGATGTTCTCTTTACGATCGTCATCACTAAAGCCGAGGTCACGGCACAGGCCGTGACGCACGTTATCGCCATCCAGCAGATAGGTGCTGACGCCAGCGCGATGCAGCGCCTGCTCCAGCGCACCGGCCACGGTGGATTTTCCCGAGCCTGATAACCCGGTAAACCACAGCACCACGCCCTGATGGCCGTGCTGCTGTTCCCGCTCTTCTCGGGTCACCGGATGGTCATGCCACACCACGTTTTCGTCGTGTTGGGCCATTACTTGCCACCCAGCAGGTCGCGCGCATTCCAGTGTGGGAAATGACGACGCACCAGTGCATTCAACTCCAGCTCAAATTCACTGTATTGACCGGCTTGCCCGCGCACATCAGTCAGCGGTTGATTGATCATCCCCGCACCGACCGTGACATTGCTCAGACGATCGATAAAGATCATGCCGCCCGTGACCGGGTTCTGGCGATACGCATCCAGTACCATCGGCTCATCAAACGTGATTTCGACCAGGCCGATACCGTTCAGCGGCAGGCTTTCCACCGCACGTTTTTCCAGCGTGTTGATCTCAACCTGATGGATGATCTTCTCGATACGACCCCGCGCTTTCTTACCGGCAATCTTCACTTCGTAGCTTTGACCCGGCTGCAACGGCTGTTCTGCCATCCATACCACATCAACCGTGGCAGATTGCACCGCTTGCAACTCAGCAGCGGCATCGACCAGCAGATCGCCACGGCTAATGTCGATCTCATCTTTCAGCACCAGCGTAATGGCTTCACCCGCTGCCGCTTCCTGCAAATCACCATCAAAGGTCACAATGCGCGAAATCGTTGACTCAACGCCGGATGGCAGCACTTTCACGCGCTGTCCCACCTGCACCGTGCCTGATGCCAGCGTACCGGCATAACCACGGAAATCGAGGTTTGGACGGTTCACATACTGCACCGGGAAGCGCATCGGCTGATGATCCACCACGCGGTTCAGTTCCACGGTTTCCAGCACGTCAAGCAGCGTCGGGCCGCTGTACCATGGCATGGTCACACTTGGCGTCGCCACGTTATCGCCTTCCAGCGCAGACATCGGCACAAAGCGAATATCGAGATCTTCCGGCAACTGACCGGCAAAATCGAGGTAAGACTGTTTGATCTGTTCAAAAGTCTCTTGCTTGTAATCCACCAAATCCATCTTGTTGATGGCGACGACCAAATGCTTAATACCCAGCAGCGTCGAGATAAAGCTGTGACGACGAGTCTGATCCAGCACGCCTTTGCGCGCATCGATCAGCAGAATCGCCAGATCACAAGTGGATGCGCCGGTCGCCATGTTACGGGTGTACTGCTCATGTCCCGGCGTATCCGCGATGATGAATTTGCGTTTCTCGGTGGAGAAGTAGCGATATGCCACGTCGATGGTGATGCCCTGCTCACGCTCAGCCTGCAGGCCATCCACCAGCAGCGCCAGATCGAGTTTCTCGCCCTGGGTGCCGTGACGCTTGCTGTCGTTGTGCAGCGAAGAGAGCTGATCTTCATAAATCTGACGGGTATCGTGCAGCAGGCGACCAATCAGCGTACTTTTGCCGTCGTCGACGCTACCGCAGGTCAGGAAACGCAGCAGGCTTTTGTGTTGTTGCGCGGTCAGCCAGGCTTCGACTCCGCCCTGATCGGCAATCTGTTGTGCAATTACGGTATTCATCTGCGTCTCCTTAGAAATAACCCTGACGTTTCTTCATTTCCATCGAACCGGCCTGGTCGCGGTCAATCACGCGTCCCTGGCGTTCACTGGTGGTGGAGACCAGCATCTCTTCAATAATCTCCGGCAGCGTTTGCGCTTCGGATTCGACAGCACCGGTCAGCGGCCAGCAGCCGAGGGTACGGAAACGCACCATACGCTGTTTGATCACTTCGCCAGGCTGCAGATCAATGCGATCGTCATCAATCATCATCAGCATGCCATCGCGCTCCAACACCGGACGCGGCGCAGCAAGGTACAACGGCACGATTTCGATGTTTTCCAGGAAGATGTACTGCCAGATATCCAGCTCGGTCCAGTTGGAGAGCGGGAACACGCGAATGCTTTCACCTTTGTTGATCTGGCCGTTGTAGTTATGCCACAGCTCTGGACGCTGATTTTTCGGATCCCAACGATGGAAACGGTCGCGGAACGAGTAGATACGCTCTTTGGCACGTGACTTCTCTTCGTCACGACGTGCACCACCAAAGGCAGCATCAAAACCGTACTTATTCAGCGCCTGCTTCAGGCCCTCGGTTTTCATGATGTCGGTGTGCTTGGCGCTACCGTGGACGAACGGGTTGATGCCCATCGCCACGCCTTCCGGGTTACGGTGAACCAGCAGTTCCGCGCCCATGTTTTTCACAGTGCGATCGCGAAACTCGTACATTTCACGGAATTTCCAGCCGGTATCAACGTGCAGCAGCGGAAATGGCAGCGTGCCAGGATAGAAGGCCTTACGCGCCAGATGCAGCATCACCGAGGAGTCTTTACCGATGGAGTACATCATCACCGGGTTGCTGAACTCGGCCGCCACCTCGCGGATGATATGGATACTCTCTGCCTCCAGTTGGCGCAGATGAGTAAGACGATTTTGGTCCATAATTTTTCCTCAAGCCAAATTGACAACGGCGGACTCGCGAGCCCCCTGCTGTGCCGAATGTTGGAACCAGGCTAATTGCCCGTGTAAATTCACCACTTCGCCAATCACGATGAGTGCTGGCGTGGGCGCGGCCACTGCCAGCGCCTCTAGTTGATCTAATGTTCCGGTCAGCACTTGCTGATCCTGTCGCGTGCCACAGCCAATTACTGCCACTGGCGTGGAAGCCGCGCGTCCGTGTTCGATAAGGCCCGCCGCGATTTCTGCCGCTTTCAACGTGCCCATATAAATCGCTAAGGTCTGACGCGCACGCGCCAGAGTTGGCCAGTCGATGCCTTCGCTATCACTGCGTAAGTGGCCGGTGACAAACAGCACGCTCTGCGCGTGATCGCGATGGGTTAGCGGAATCCCGGCATAGGCGGTGGCACCCGCCGCTGCGGTAATGCCCGGCACCACCTGGAAAGGAATGCCCGCTGCCTTCGCCGCCTGCAACTCTTCGCCGCCGCGACCAAAGATAAAGGGATCGCCACCTTTCAGACGCACCACGCGTTTACCCTGCTGCGCCAGCTCGACCAGCATCGCATTGGTCTCTTCCTGAGATACGGAGTGTGCTCCAGCGCGTTTACCGACGCAGATGCGGTCGGCATCACGGCGCACCAGTTCTAACACTTCGTCGCTCACCAGATGGTCATACAGCACCACATCCGCCAGTTGCATCACCTGCAGGCCACGTAACGTCAGTAAACCGCTATCACCTGGACCCGCACCCACCAGCGTGATTTCACCCTGATTGTCGCTGCTGTTCTCTAACTCGCGATCCAGCGTGCGGCGGGCTTCATTGACGTTACCGGCTGACATCTGGCTGGCGAACAAACCGTTAAATGCCCGCTCCCAATAACGACGACGTTCCGACATGCTGTGATAGCGCTGTTTAACCTTGTCACGCCACTGCCCCGCCACTTCAGCCATCTGACCGAGATTGGCAGGTAACAACGACTCAATTTTTTCACGCAGTAAACGAGCCAACACCGGCGCGGTACCGCTAGAGGAGATCGCCACCACTAACGGGGAGCGATCGACAATTGAAGGGAAGATAAAACTGCACTTGGGCTGATCGTCGACGACGTTGACCAGCTTGTGGCGGGCATTGGCGGCGTCAAAGATTTGCGCATTGAGCGCGTTATCATCAGTGGCAGCGATAACTAAAAATACGCCATCCAGCTGAGCTGGATCGAAGTGATGTGCAATCCACTCAATGGCGTCGATTTCCAGCAGCGCCTGCAACTCATGGCCGAGTTCGCGCGCTGCTACCCGCACGCGCGCGCCGGCACGTCGCAGCAGTTCGATTTTACGCGCCGCGATTTCACCACCGCCAACAACCAGCACCGGACGGTTTTTGAGATCGGCAAAGAGAGGCAGATAATCCACGTTAACCTTGTTAGTTTTACAATAAGTTAACGCGACTATACTTTCCCACCTTCTGGCAGATGAAATTACGAATTGGCATTAGTAGTTACCGAATGGAATAACGCCCCAGGATTGCTGATAACAATTTGTGCTTAACAAATGATATTGCTGGTGTTTCGGAGCAATTCAAATTGTGCAATCGCGGTCACAGTTTCATACTAACCCGGAATTTTTTTAGCATCACAGGATGACATAAAAGGACAATTACTATGTTTGCCACTCTCCGCCGCACCGTGCTGGCTGCACTGATCGCGGGCGGTTTGCCTCTCTTTGCCCATGCTGCAAGCTACGCGCCAGGGCATTTTGCCGAACAGCAGCTACGCCACATCGCCACCTACTTCCCTGGCCGTATGAGCGGCAGCCCTGCTGAGCTGATGACGGCCGACTATTTGCAGCAGCAATTCACCGAGCTTGGCTACAAGAGTAATACCCGCCAGTTCAATACCAGCTACAACTGGTTAGAGCGCAAGGGCGAAACCCGCGCACGTAAAGTCTCCGCCACGTCGGTGATCGCCGCGCGCAGCGGTGCGGTACCACAAGAAATCCTGATCGTCACGCATCTCGACACCTGGACGCCACTCAGCCGCCATGAAGCGGATAGCAATCTGGGCGGCCTGCGTTTACAAGGTGTGGACGACAATGCGTCCGGTCTGGGTGTGATGCTGGAACTGGCGCAACAGCTGAGTAAAACGCCACTGCACTACGGCGTGCGCTTTGTCGCGCTTAGCGCTGGTGAAGCCGGGCTGCACGGGATGGATGACTACCTGTCGCGCATGAGCGCGCAGGAGAAAAAGAACACGCTGCTGGTGATTGATCTCAACAGCCTGATCGTCGGCGATCACCTCTATTTTAACAGTGGTGCCAATACGCCCTCTGCGGTACGCAAGCAGACCAGCGCACGCGCCGTGCAGCTTGCACATCGCTACGGTATTTCCGCCGCCAGCCACACGCTGACGGCACGCGACTATCCGGGCGTGAATCCCTTTGATAAAGCCGGCATGCCGCTGCTGGATGTCACTGCCGCCAACTGGGCGCTGGGTAATAAAGACGGACAGCAGCAGCGGGCGCACAGTAGCCACTTCCCGGAGGGCAACGTACGCCATCAAACCGACCGCGATAACCTCAATTATCTGGATCGCTGGCTACCGGGCCGGATTACGCAACGCACGCGCGATAGCATGAAGATCTTACTGCCGCTGGTCACCGAGCTGGCTAACCCAACAACTTAAGGATTTGCTATGTACGTGGTGTATCTCAACTATTTCCGTCCGGCAGAAGAAGCCGATGCGCTGCTGGCGCCACACATTGAGTGGCTGGATCGTTACTTTGACAGCGGTGACTTTATTGCAGCAGGCCGTAAAGATCCGCGCACCGGCGGCATGGTGCTGGTGAAGGAGATGGATCGCGCCCGTTTGGATACTATCCTCGCGGAAGATCCTTTTGTCGCGGTGGCGCATTATGACGTGACCAAAGTGAACGTGACGCGTGCAGCGGAGGCGTTTGAAGGGTTAAAAGGGATTTAAGGACGACATAGTAGCGGCACGATTTATCGTGTACCTGTCAGCGTTAGAGGCGCTACAGGGAGGCGCGATAAATCACGCCGCTACCCTTTTATTGATGCATCAACCTTCGTGCAATCCGCACTCGCGCTTCAGGCCAAAGAAGCGAGTTTCTTCTTCTGCCATGCCCGGCTCCCACTTCTTAGTGGTGTGCGTATCGCCCACTGACAAATAGCCTTCATCCCACAGCGGATGATACTTGAGGCCATGTTGTTTCAGGTACTGGTGCACCTGACGGTTATCCCAGTCAATGATCGGCAGAATCTTGAACACGCCGCGCTGCACCGCCAGTACTGGCAAACTGGCGCGGCTGCCTGACTGGTCACGGCGCAGACCCGCAAACCAGGTCTGCGCACCCAGGGTTTCCAGCGCGCGATTCATCGGTTCGACCTTGTTGATCTGGTTGTACTGCTCAATCCCCTCGACGCCCTGCTCCCACAGTTTGCCGTAGCGCGCTTCCTGCCATGCTGGAGAAGTCTCAGCACGGAAGATTTGCAGATTGAGATTGAGTTTCTCAGTCAACTCATCAATAAAGCGGTAAGTTTCCGGGAACAGATAGCCGGTATCGGTCAGGATCACCGGCATATCCGGTTTCTGCTGCGTTACCATATGCAGCAGAACCGCCGCCTGAATACCAAAGCTGGAGGACAGCACAAACGCGCCCGGCATATTCTCCAGCGCCCAGCTCACGCGTTGCTCAGCGGAGAGTTTCTCCAGCTGCACGTTGCTTTCGGCCAATGCCATGATGCGATCGACTTTGCTGCCACTATTCAGTGCTGCGAGATCAAGTACCGTCATACTGCCTCCGAGTCCCAAAAATCACGGGCGGGATCCACCACGGCTTTGATGATGCCAGCGCGAATCACGAAGTCACCGAAGCCTTCATCGGCCTGACGCTCGGTTGCCCAGCGCGCCACTAATTCGTCGATGCTGGCCAGAATTTCGCCTTCGTTGATGTTCTCGCGGTACATGCGTGGAATGCGTGTACCCATGCGATTGCCGCCAATGTGTAAGTTGTAGCGGCCAGGTGCTTTACCCACCAAACCTAACTCAGCCAGCAAAGCACGGCCACAGCCGTTCGGGCAACCGGTAACGCGTAGCACTATGTGCTCTTCACCGACGCCATGCTTATGCATGATCTCTTCGACCTTGGTCACAAACGAAGGCAGGAAGCGTTCGGCTTCGGCCATCGCTAATGGGCAGGTTGGGAAAGCCACACAGGCCATTGAGTTTTCACGCTGCGGCGTCACCGCTTCCATCAAACCGTGTTCACGGGCGATAGCTTCGATCTGCGCTTTTTGCTTCTCCGGCACACCGGCTACGATCAGATTCTGGTTAGCAGTCAGGCGGAAATCGCCTTGGTGAATTTTGGCAATTTCGGCGATGCCGCGTTTCAGCGGACGGCCTGGATAATCCAGCAGACGGCCGTTTTCAATAAACAGCGTCAGATGCCATTTCTTATCAATGCCTTTCACCCAGCCAACGCGGTCACCACGCGTGGTAAACGCGTAAGGACGAATCGGTTCAAACGTCAGGCCAGCACGCTTTTCAACTTCCGCTTTGAAGGTCTCGACACCCACACGTTCCAGCGTGTACTTGGTTTTGGCATTCTTACGGTCGGTACGGTTACCCCAGTCGCGCTGCGTGGTCACTACCGCAGCCGCCACATCAAGGATCTTCTCTACCGGCAGGAAGCCAAACTCACTCGCAGTACGCGCATAAGTCGCTTTATTACCGTGATCGATCGACAACCCACCGCCAACCAACAGGTTAAAGCCAATCAGCTTGCCGTTCTCAGCAATAGCGATGAAGTTCAGGTCATTCGCATGCAGATCGACATCGTTATGCGGTGGCACCACTACGGTCGTTTTGAACTTACGCGGCAGATAGGTTTCGCCCAGAATCGGCTCTTTATCCGTCGTGGCAACTTTTTCTTTATCCCACCAAATCTCAGCGTATGCGCGGGTTTGCGGCAGCAGGTGCTCGGAGAGCTTTTTCGCCCACTCGTAGGCTTCCTGATGCAGTTCCGACTCGACCGGATTTGAGGTACAGAGCACGTTACGGTTAACGTCATTCGCCGTTGCCAATGCATCGAGGCTAACTTCGTGCAGCATCTGGTGCGTTGGCTTCACGTTCTTTTTCAGAATGCCGTGAAACTGGAAGGTCTGACGGTTAGTCAGACGGATGCTGCCATAAATGGTTTTATCGGTGGCGAACTTATCAATCGCCAGCCATTGCGTTGGCGTGATAATCCCGCCCGGCAGGCGGCAACGCAACATCATCGCGTGGCGCGGCTCAAGTTTCTGCGCCGCACGCTCCGCACGAATATCGCGGTCGTCCTGCTGGTACATGCCGTGGAAACGGATCAACAGGAAGTTATCGCCACTGAAGCCGCCTGTCAGACCATCATCGAGATCCTCGAGAATGGTGCCGCGCAGGTAGTTACTCTGTTTTTTCAGACGCTCTGCGTCGGTCAGCTTGCCTTCAACGACCAGCGGTCCAGGATGTTTTTCGCTCATTAGTAAACGTCTCGCTGATAACGGCGCTCAATGCGCAGCTCACTTAAAAATTCGTCAGCCGTTTCACGATCCATGCCGCCGTGTTCGACCACCACATCCAGTAATGCCTGCTCAACGTCTTTCGCCATGCGATTAGCGTCGCCGCAGACGTAAAGGTGCGCGCCTTCTTCAATCCAGCGCCACACTTCCGCCCCTTTGGCGCGGATTTTATCTTGTACGTATATTTTCTCAGCCTGGTCACGTGACCACGCTAAATCAATGTGGGTCAGCAAGCCGTCTTTGACGTATTTCTGCCATTCCACCTGATAGAGGAAATCATCGGTGAAGTGCGGATTACCAAAGAAGAGCCAGTTTTTGCCGCCTGCGCCGTCGTTATCACGCTGCTGCATAAAGGAACGGAACGGCGCGATGCCCGTGCCGGGGCCGACCATGATCACCGGGGTTTCCGGATTCGCCGGCAAGCGGAAGTTGTCGTTGTGTTCGATGAACACGCGGATATCGCCCTCTTCTTCGATTCGATCTGCCAGCCAGGTTGAAGCACCGCCGCCGCGCTGACGACCATCAATCTCGTAACGCACCGCACCGACAGTAATATGTACTTCGGTATCCGTTTCCGCTTGCGATGAAGCAATCGAATAGAGGCGCGGTGTGAGAGGACGCAACAGACCAGTGAGCTGTTCTGCATTGAGTTCAGTGGGTGCCTGACGCACCATATCAACAATCGGGAAGCTCTGCGCATAGCTCTGTAATTTCGGTTTATCACCCGACAGCGCCAGCAGCGCATCATTACGTGACAGCGCAGCATACTGCTCAACGATCTGCGGCGTGTTCACCGTCAATTCATAATGCTTTTGCAGCGCTTCAGCCAGCGGCAGGTTTTCACCGTTAACCTCAACCGGCTCATCGCCTTTCAGCCACACCAGTTGCAGCAGTTCCTGCACCAGTTCGGCGTCATTCTCAAACCACACGCCCAGCGCATCGCCCGGCTGATAGCGCAGACCAGAATCGCCCAGATCGATTTCGATATGGCGAACATCTTTATCCGAATCGCGACCGGTAATTTTTTGGTTAGCAGCAAAACTGGCGGTCAGCGGCGCTTCTTTGGTGTAAGGGCTGCTGTGAATGTCATTCACTGCACCGGAAGCCGTCACGGCCGCCACCACTGAAGGCTCACCTGGCACACGCGCTTTCAGAATCTCGGTCAGCTGTTGACGCCAGGCCGCAGCTTGCTCTTTGTATTCCACATCGGCATCAACACGATCCAGCAGGCGTTCTGCACCCAGTTCCGCCAGGCGCTCATCAAAATCTTTACCGGCTTTGCTAAAGAATTCGTAAGAGGTATCGCCGAGGCCGAACACCGCAAACGCGGCGCCAGCAGCAAATTTCGGCGCTTTTTTCGACAGCAGGAATTTGTGCAACGCCACGGCTTCTTCTGGTGGCTCACCTTCACCTTGAGTGGAAGTGACAACAACCAGTAATTTCTCCTGACCGATTTGCTTAAACTTGTAGTCCCCGGCGTTCACCAAATTAACGCTCAGCTTAGCGGCCAACAGGTCGTCACGCAGCTGTTCAGCCAGGCGACGTGCGTTACCGGTCTGCGATGCGGAGATCAGCGTGATGGTTGGCACCTCGGCCTGCACCGGCGCAGGTGCGGCAACGGCGCCCGGCGTCTGGTTGACCATGCCCCAGAAGTAGCCGGAAAGCCAGGCCATCTGAGTGGTGTTAAAATCCGTGGTCGCTGCCTGTAAGCGCGCGAGTTGCTCCGGATTAAGCGGAAGCATTGAACCTGGTGCCTGAGTCGTCATCGCGTTAAAAATTCCAGTGTCTGAAGTCCGGACCGATATATGGCGGAAGAGTGGGTAGGTTACCGGGCTGTATATTAACGATTAAATACGCCTTCGACATAATTAATAACCAAAATGACTAAGTGGTTTTTCGGGTAATGTTAATCGGCAAAAGTGGTAAATAAAGATGCGTTTATTCAATACGTTAATCAACTTGTTGCGGCATGGGCGTGCGCAAAATGCCCTTTTCATCGTAAGCGGGTGCGAAAAATCTGTGATTCAGGTAGAATTCGGCGGTTTTTAAGTCTGAGAGCCATTATGTCTACCACGCTGTTTAAAGAGTTCCAGTTCGAATCTGCCCACCGCCTGCCGCATGTGCCTGAAGGGCATAAATGTGGTCGTCTGCATGGCCATTCGTTCCTGGTGCGATTAGAAATCACCGGTGAAGTGGATGCGCATACCGGTTGGGTAATGGATTTTGCCGAACTGAAAGCGGCGTTTATGCCGATTTATGATCGTCTCGATCATCACTATCTGAATGATATTCCAGGCCTGGAAAATCCCACCAGCGAAGTGCTGGCAAAATGGATTTGGGATCAGATGAAGCCGATCCTGCCAGAACTGAGTGCAGTGATGATCAAAGAAACCTGTACCGCTGGGTGTACTTATAAAGGTTAATCACGGTTAACGGGCTGCCGCTGTGCAGCCTGACTTTCCTGCTATACGCTTCTTTACGTTCACTTCATCTCGCTGTCATCTGTCCCCTCTACGTTGTTGTCTCCTTCATTAAAGATCAAGAGAATCAACAATGAACTTCGTTAAACGCCTTTCTGTCATTGCTTTGCTTGTTTCAGCCTCTGCTGCCGTTCAGGCGCAAAACGTACTGGATTTTCCGCAGCCGGATAAAGTCCCGGATGAGTTCTATGCCGTGACTGAGATTCCTGCAGGCGGGATGATTAAATACGAAACCGATGCGAAAACCGGTTTTATAGTTGCTGACCGTTTCCAGTCGATGCCGGTTGCCTATCCGGCGAACTACGGTTCACTGACCCAGTCGCTGGGCGGTGATGGCGATCCGCTGGACGTGATCTTCTACACTCGCGCGCCACTGCAACCGGGCACGCTGATCAAACTGCGTCCGATTGGCGTGCTGGAAATGATTGATGGCGGCGAAGTGGACGACAAGATTGTTGCGGTTCCAACCAGCAAAATCGATCCAACCTATGACGACATCAAAGAGATGAAAGACCTGCCGAAGATGGAGCAGGAGCGTCTGCAGGCGTTCTTCCGCGTGTATAAGCAGTTGCCAGATGGTCGTAAAAAAGTTGAGCTGAATGGTTTTGAGGATGCGGCGAAAGCCAAAGCTGAGATCAAACAGGCGTTCGACGCGTATAAAGCGAAGCAGTAATACGTTCGGCTGCACCGGTACGGGCTTGAACAAGGTCGCCATAAACGGCGACCTTGCGGAATCGGTGCAAATTTCGCCGGGTGCGCATTGATGCGCACCGAATTCATCAGGCGATATTCAAATACTTATGTGTCTGCATCGAAAGACGCCAGTTACGCGCAATGCAGGTCTCAATGCACAGTTTGGTGGCGGCATCGCCACGACTGATCGGTTGCAGCGCCACGATGCGCTTCTTGTCATCGTGCAAGCCTGCCAGCAGCCCATCCAAAGCTTCCACATCTCGCTCACGCGCCACCGGATGTTTAATTTCATCGGCACGCTGCAACGCCTGTGGCAGCACATCGTAACCACCGCGCATATTCACCTTCGGTGAGACCGTCACCCAGGTGCTGTCAGAACAGTGCACTTCATGCGTACCACTGGTCTCAATCTGGCACTCGAAACCGGCTGCTTCCAACGCCTCGGTCAACGGGCGCAAATCAAAAATAGCCGGTTCGCCACCGGTGATCACCACATGGCGTGCAGTCCAGCCCTGACGTTGAATAGTCTCAATCAGCATCGCCGCATCGGCACTGCCCCAGGCATCACTCTCCACGGTTTTCACCAGAATATCGCCCAGCGAGGTCTCCCGATCGGCCAGTTTTTCCCACGTATGCTTGGTATCACACCAGCTACAGCCCACCGGACATCCCTGTAAGCGGATGAACAGCGCCGGAACACCGGTGTAAAATCCTTCGCCCTGCAGGGTCTGGAACATTTCGTTAATCGGGTAGAACATTTTTTACTCACGTCTAAAATTCGAGGCGCAGATTATGGCAGATTTTCACCGCCGGTTCACAGCTGCTTCGTGCCAAAAAAGCAAAAGCCCCGCACGAGGCGGGGCTTTATCAGCGATGATGCGGCCAATCCGGCCACATCAACAGACCCTTACTGGCCTTTAACTTCTTTCAGACCGTTGAACGGGGCTTTGTCGCCCAGCGCTTCTTCGATACGAATCAGTTGGTTGTACTTAGCAACACGGTCAGAACGGCTCATAGAACCGGTTTTGATCTGGCCTGCTGCAGTACCGACCGCCAGGTCAGCGATGGTCGCATCTTCAGTTTCACCTGAACGGTGTGAAATCACCGCGGTGTAACCTGCATCTTTTGCCATCTTGATTGCAGCCAGCGTTTCGGTCAGAGAACCGATCTGGTTGAATTTGATCAGGATGGAGTTAGCGATGCCTTTATCAATACCTTCTTTCAGGATCTTGGTGTTGGTCACGAACAGGTCGTCACCTACCAGCTGAATTTTGTCGCCCAATACTTTGGTCTGGTAAGCGAAGCCCGCCCAGTCAGACTCGTCCAAACCGTCTTCGATAGACACGATTGGGTACTGTTTGGTCAGGTCTTCCAGGAAGTGTGTGAACTCTTCAGAGGTGAAGGCTTTGTTGCCTTCGCCAGCCAGCACATATTTGCCGTCTTTGTAGAATTCAGACGCTGCACAGTCCATCGCCAGGGTGATGTCTTTGCCCAGCTCGTAGCCTGCTGCTTTTACCGCTTCAGCGATAACAGCCAGCGCTTCGGCGTTAGAACCCAGGTTAGGCGCGTAGCCACCTTCGTCACCGACCGCAGTGCTCATGCCTTTGGCTTTCAGCACTTTTGCCAGGTTGTGGAAAACTTCAGAACCCATACGGATGGCTTCTTTCACGTTTTTCGCGCCAACAGGCTGAATCATGAATTCCTGGATATCAACGTTGTTATCCGCGTGCTCACCACCGTTGATGATGTTCATCATAGGCAGTGGCATAGAGAATTTGCCTGGGGTGCCGTTCAGTTCAGCGATGTGCGCGTACAGTGGCAGGCCTTTAGAAGCCGCAGCCGCTTTAGCTGCTGCCAGCGAAACCGCCAGAATGGCGTTAGCGCCGAAGTTGGATTTATTCTCAGTACCGTCCAGCTCGATCATGATCTTATCGATGTTCGCCTGGTCTTTGGCATCTTTACCGGTTACCGCAGCAGCGATAGGACCGTTAACAGCGGCAACCGCTTTGGTCACGCCTTTGCCCAGGAAACGAGATTTGTCACCGTCACGCAGCTCCAGTGCTTCGCGAGAACCGGTTGAAGCACCTGATGGCGCAGCAGCCAGACCAACGAAACCGCCTTCCAGATGCACTTCTGCTTCTACAGTCGGGTTGCCACGGGAGTCGATGATTTCACGACCGATGACTTTTACGATTTTGGACATTCGATTTTCCTCAGTACAAGTTAGTCAATCCTAAGACAAACAACGCGCGAAAAGTTCGCGCGCTGTTCGTTAAACTCTTACTTCGCTAACCGCTTCTGGTGCTCCTGCGCGGCTTTAACAAAGCCAGCGAACAGCGGATGACCATCACGCGGGGTCGACGTGAATTCCGGGTGGAACTGACAAGCTACAAACCACGGATGGTTTGGGAGTTCGATGATTTCCACCAGCTGGTCGTCGCCGGAACGGCCCGCAATATGCAGACCCGCCGCTTCAATCGGCTTCAACAGCAGATTGTTCACTTCATAACGATGACGGTGACGTTCAGTAATCACGTCAGAACCGTATAGCTGGCGCACTTTACTTTCCGGCGTCAGCTGGCACTGCTGGCTACCCAGACGCATGGTGCCGCCCAGATCGCTCTGCTCAGTACGTTGCTCAACGTTGCCTTCTTCATCACGCCATTCAGTGATCAGCGCGACCACTGGGTACTTACAGTCTGGCACAAATTCCGTTGAGTTGGCGTCTGCCATCCCGGCCACGTT
The DNA here is from genome assembly GCF_000963995.1 of Pantoea sp. SM3. NCBI lineage: Bacteria > Pseudomonadati > Pseudomonadota > Gammaproteobacteria > Enterobacterales > Erwiniaceae > Pantoea > Pantoea sp. SM3. The sequence goes on along the minus strand of NZ_JZRD01000038.1, from coordinate 92,945 downwards.
GCGTGCGAATTCCATCAGCGCAACCTGCATACCCAGGCAGATACCAAGGTAAGGGATGTTGTTCTCACGCGCGTATTGCGCCGTGAGCATTTTACCTTCCACACCACGGTAGCCGAAGCCACCCGGGATCAGGATAGCATCCAGATCTTTCAGAATTTCGACACCGCGTGATTCCACATCCTGCGAGTCGATCAACTTAATGTTCACGGTCACACGATTTTTCAGGCCACCGTGCTTCAGTGCTTCAATCACTGATTTGTAAGCATCTGGCAGCTCGACATACTTGCCGACCATCCCGATGGTCACTTCGCCGCCCGGATTGGCTTCTTCATAGATAACCTGTTCCCATTCGGCCAGGTTCGCTTCCGGTGCGCTCAGATTGAAACGCTTACAGATATAGTCATCCAGACCCTGTGATTTCAACAGGCCAGGAATCTTGTAGATGGAATCCACATCTTTCAGGGAAATAACCGCTTTCTCTGGCACGTTACAGAACAGAGCGATCTTCGCACGTTCGTTGGCCGGCACAGCACGGTCAGAACGGCAGATCAGCACATCAGGCTGGATACCGATCGACAGCAGCTCTTTCACTGAATGCTGGGTTGGCTTGGTTTTCACTTCGCCTGCAGCGGCCATATACGGCACCAAAGTCAGGTGCATATACATGGTGTGTTCACGGCCCACATCAACGGCCATCTGGCGAATCGCTTCGAGGAAAGGCAGGGATTCGATATCGCCTACGGTACCGCCGATTTCCACCAGCACGACATCATGACCTTCGCCGCCTTCAATAATGCGTTCTTTGATGGCGTTGGTGATGTGTGGGATGACCTGAATCGTGGCACCCAGATAGTCACCGCGACGCTCTTTGCGCAGCACTTCTGAGTAGATACGACCGGTCGTAAAGTTGTTGCGGCGCGACATTTTGGTACGGATGAAGCGCTCGTAGTGACCCAAGTCCAGATCGGTTTCGGCCCCATCATCGGTAACAAATACTTCACCGTGCTGCGTTGGGCTCATGGTACCCGGATCGACGTTAATGTACGGATCGAGTTTCATGATGGTCACATTCAGACCACGTGCTTCAAGGATGGCTGCGAGGGAGGCTGCGGCAATGCCTTTGCCCAGAGAGGATACGACCCCGCCGGTCACAAAAATATAATTCGTTGTCATGCTGAACCTGAGAGTTTAGGTTTAAAGACGGTGGAATAACCAAGACGGGAAAATAGTATACCCGAAGTCGTCCTCAGCCACAATTGATGAATCACATCACCCCCCCGCATTGCAGCCGATAACATAGCGAATAGGCGAGGGTGAAATGTTGATGTGCGTCACAAAGTTGCCGCCTGGCTGAATCGAGTAAGCTCAAGCGGACAATTTATGCGCAATGCAGGAATAATCGACGATTTAAAGAATAACCGCTTAGTCTTTGTTCTCACTGCATTTCACCTGCTGCCAGGCGGCTTCCATTTGATCCAGGGTCGCATCCTGCATCGCCAGTCCCTGCCCGCTGATGATGGATTCAACCTGACGGAAGCGACGCTCAAATTTATCATTGGCTTTTTGTAAGGCGATTTCGGCCTTGCTGCCCAAATGACGAGAAAGGTTGACGGTGGCAAACAGCAAATCGCCAATCTCCTCTTCCAGCTTGTCATTGTCGACCACCGCCTGCTGCGCTTCGTGCATCACTTCATCGATTTCTTCATGCACTTTATCGAGCACTGGCCCCAGGTTGTTCCAGTCGAAACCCACCGTGCTACAGCGCTTCTGGATTTTGTGAGCACGCATCAGTGCAGGCAAGGCTTTTGGAATGTCATCCAGCACCGAATGCTGTGACTTCTCTGCGCGCTCGCTGTGTTTGATCGCTTCCCAGTTTTTCAGCACTTCCTGTGTGGTTTCAGCCTGCACATCACCAAAAATATGCGGATGACGGCGCTCCAGCTTGTCGCTGATGGCGTTGCAGATGTCATCGAAATTGAAACGCTGCTGCTCATCGGCCATCTGCGCATAAAACACCACCTGAAACAGCAAGTCGCCCAGTTCACCGCGCAGATCATCAAAGTCCTCGCGCTGAATCGCGTCGATCACTTCGTAGGTCTCTTCCAGCGTGTAAGGGGCGATGGAGGCGAAGGTCTGCTGACGATCCCACGGGCAGCCACGTTCCGGGTCGCGCAAGGTTTGCATGATGGTGAGCAGACGATTCAGGGCGGTCATGGGGAAATCCTTAGGGGTTAAAAATGGAAAAGGTCGCCAAAATGGCGACCCTGAGGCGTACCGAAATCAGGTCGACACGTCATTGATGGCCATACCCTGCACCCAAAACAACGAAGACGTGCCATTTCGGGCGTACAGTAAATGCCTGGCTGCCCTTTCATGGCGGCCTGACCACATCAGTTCAGACGGCGTGCGTCGATGATATCCGGCACCTGGTTAAGACGCGCCAGCACGCGACCCAGCACCTGCTGGTTATAGATTTCGATATCCATATCAATGGTTGCCAGCTGCTTTTTGGTGTCGCTGCGGCTGGAAACACCCAGTACGTTAACCTTCTCATTCGCCAGAATGGTGGTGATATCGCGCAATAACCCGCTGCGATCGTTGGCAGTGACGCGTACCACCAGCGAATAGCCGCTCGAGTAATCTTCGCCCCACACCGCATCGACAATACGCTCAGGCGCATGGGAGATCAGTTCGCTGAGCTGGTCACAGTCGGCACGGTGAATGGAAATTCCGCGCCCCTGGGTGATAAAGCCCACAATATCGTCACCCGGAATCGGCTGGCAGCAGCGCGCAATGTGGTGTAGCAGATTGCCCACACCTTCCACCACCACGCGCCCACTCTCTCTGCGCGCAGAGGAAGGCTGATGTGATTTTTGCGTCAGCTGGCGCAGCGCTTCACGATCTTCCTCTTCCGCACTCGGCTTGTTGAGCTTGGCCTGCAGGAAGTTGACCATCTGATTGAGGCGAATATCACCGCCGCCAATCATCGCCAGTAGCTCATCCTGCGAGCTGACGTTATAACGCGGCAGCAGAATTTTTTCTGCATCGCGGAAACTGATATCCAGCTGGCTCAACTCGCTTTCAAGAATCTGGCGGCCAGCCAGAATGTTCTTGTCGCGATCTTGTTTGCGGAACCAGGCATGAATTTTTGAACGGCCACGGCTGGTGGTGATATAGCCGAGGTTCGGGTTTAGCCAGTCGCGGCTCGGGTTCGGCTGCTTCTGGGTAATGACCTCAATCTGATCGCCCATCTGCAATTGATAGGTGAACGGCACGATACGGCCGCTGATCTTGGCACCAATGCAGCGATGGCCGATATCACTGTGAATATGATAAGCGAAGTCCAGCGGTGTTGAACCGGATGGCAGATCGACCACATCGCCTTTCGGGGTAAACACGTACACCCGATCGTCAAAGACCTGGCTGCGCACCTCTTCCAGCATCTCGCCGGAATCCGCCATCTCTTCCTGCCAGGTAATCAGCTTACGCAGCCACGCAATGCGTTCTTCGTGCCCTGCCGCACCGCGCGCGTTGCTGGAAGTCGGGCCTTCTTTGTACTTCCAGTGCGCGGCCACGCCCAACTCCGCATCTTCATGCATCTGGCGAGTACGAATCTGGATCTCTACCGTCTTGCCCTGCGGACCGAGCACCACCGTGTGAATGGATTGATAACCGTTGGGTTTGGGATTGGCAACGTAGTCGTCGAACTCGCTGGGAAGATGGCGATACAGCGTGTGCACGGTGCCCAGGGCGCCATAGCAATCCTGCAAACGTTCCGCCACGATGCGTACCGCGCGCACATCGAACAGCTCATCAAACGCCAGCGACTTCTTCTGCATCTTGCGCCAGATACTGTAGATATGTTTCGGGCGGCCATAGACTTCAGCACGCACGCCCTCCTTCTGCATCTCTGCACGTAAGTTACTCACGAAGTTATCAATGTAACCTTCGCGGTCAATACGGCGTTCATGCAGCAGTTTGGCGATGCGTTTGTACTCATCAGGGTGCAGATAGCGGAAGCAGTAATCTTCCAGCTCCCATTTGAGCTGACCGATACCCAGACGATTGGCTAACGGCGCATAGATGTTGGTGCTCTCTTTGGCAGCGAGCACACGTTCGTCTTCTGGTGCATCCTTCATTTCACGCAGGTGGGCGATACGCTCTGCCAGCTTGATGACCACGCAGCGGAAATCTTCCACCATCGCCAGCAGCATGCGGCGCACGTTATCCACCTGCTCGGAGGCCATCGAATCATTGTGGATGGCTTTCAGCTGGCGGATCGCGTCCATATCGCGCACGCCGTGTACCAGCGAGACAATGCCTTTGCCGAACGACTTTTCCAGCTCTTCTTCACTGACCACATCCGCGTTGGCCAGCGGGAACAGTAAGGCCGCACGCAGGCTATCGTTGTCCATACTGAGCATGGTGAGTATTTCCACCATCTCAATACCGCGCCACAGCAGCAGAGCCTGATCTGGATGGTTGTGCGTTTCGGTTTCACAGTAGCGCCAGGTATCCGCCAATCGCTGACAGGATTGCGGATTATTGATATTTAAACTGGCGATCCACTGGTCGAGGGCAAATTCCCCTTCCGTATTCAAATGCGCACTTCTAACCGCAACCATATCCTCTCCTGCCATAACGACGAAAACGCCGCTTATGCTTTGCTAAACAGCACCATGGACTCGAGATGACTGGTATGAGGGAACATATCCAGCATCGCGACCCTTTCCAAATGGTAGCCCGCCGACAGTAATGCCTGACTGTCGCGCGCAAGTGTTGTTGGGTTACAGGAAACATAGACCACGCGTTGTGGCGCAAGTTTAACGATATGCGACATCACACCCGCGGCCCCAGCACGTGCTGGATCCAGTAACACCTTGTTAAATCCCTGCGCTGCCCACGGCTGGTGGGCAACGTCTTCTTCCAGGTTGTGCTGGAAAAAGCGGACATTTTTAAGATTATTCAGCTCAGCATTATACGCTGCCTGATGGACTAAAGCTGCAACACCCTCCACACCCACAGCATTTTGTACGAACTTTCCTACAGGCAAAGTGAAATTACCCATACCGCAAAACAGATCCAGCACCCGATCTTCGGGCTGTAAATCGAGCCATTCAATGGCTTTTGCCACCATCTGCTGATTCACGCCATCATTCACCTGAATGAAATCCTGCGGGCTGAAAGTCAGTTTCAAATCAAACGATTGGTAGAACGGTGCATAATCCCCCAGCGGCTGCAAAGTGTCGCCGCCGTCGGCCAGATAGAGCATCAGCTGATGCTCATGCGAAAAGCGTTCCAGTTTTGCACGATCGCCTGCGGACAATGCATCAAGATGACGCAGCACCATTACCGGGCCATTGTCCGCCAGCACTAACTCGACATGGCCCAATCGCCGTGCGGCCTGCAGGGTGCTGAGGCAGTGGTGCAATGGCTGGAGTAACGCCTCAAGCTCGGGCACCAAAATGGGGCATTGGCTTAGCGCCACTAAATCATTGGTTGCTGACTGGCGGAAACCCATCAGCAAACGTTGCTGTTTAGGCTGCCATTGCAGTCCCAGGCGAGCGCGGCGGCGGTAGCCCCAGGTGTTGCCACGGATGATCTCATTTACCTGCACCGGCAAAGGCGCATCCCGACTCAGCATTCGGCTCAGCGCACGTGCTTTACTCTCCTCCTGTAACGCGATCGCGGCATGCTGTTGCTGGCATCCACCGCAGACACCAAAGTGCACGCAGCGCGGTTTTTCCCGCTGTGCGCTCGGCTGAGTAATCTTTTTGGCTTTGGCCCGCGAGAACTGACGTTTATCTTCCACGACCATGACTTCGGCCTGTTCACCCGGCAGTGCGCCGCTGACAAACATCGCTTTGCCATTATGGCGCGCAACACCTTGTCCAAAGGGGTCAAGGTCTTCGATAGTGACGGTAATACGCTGCTTTGTCGCCACACGCTGTTTTGCGGAGTAAAATTGCGCCATAGTGTTGTGAATTCTCTAAATTAATGGGGTGTGCCATCGCAAGCGGATTGTGCACAGGGATATCAATGCCAGGAGTTGCCAGGCCACAATTATGACCAAATATAGCCTGCGGGCGCGAATGATGATTTTGATACTGGCGCCAACGTTAATGATTGGTCTGCTGCTCAGTACCTTCTTCGTGGTGCACCGTTATAACGAATTACAACATCAGGTGCGCGATGCCGGTTCGAACATTATTGAACCGCTGGCTGTCTCCAGCGAATACGGCATGACCTGGCACAATCGTGATGCGATTCGCGAGCTGGTCAGCCTGCTGCATCGTCGTCATTCCGATATTGTCCGTGCCATTACCATTTTCGACAACAACAATCACATCTACGTCACCTCGAACAACAACCAAAACCTCGCGTTATTGCAAAAAGAAGACATCTCGACGCTGGAAGATGGTGTATCGGTGGAGCGCCACGGCAATTTGATGGTGCTGCGAACCCCGATTATCTCCGAACGCTATTCCGTAGACGAACTGCCCGGTGAAGATGCCAAACCCGCGGGGAATCCGTTGGGGTATGTGGCAATTGAACTCGATCTGCAATCGGTGCGGCTGGAGCAGTACAAAGAGGTGTTTGTGGCCACTTTGCTCTTACTGTTTTGTTTGTGCATCGCCATGCTGTTTGCCTATCGTCTGATGCGCGACGTCACCGGGCCGATTCGGAACATGGTTTCCACCGTGGACCGCATCCGTCGCGGCCAACTCGACAGCCGCGTTGATGGCTACATGCTGGGCGAACTGAGCATTCTGAAAAACGGCATCAATGCCATGGCGATGTCGCTCACTGCCTATCACGAAGAGATGCAGCAGAATATCGATCAGGCCACCTACGATCTGCGTGAAACCCTGGAACAGCTGGAGATTCAAAACGTCGAGCTGGATTTAGCGAAGAAGCGCGCGCAGGAAGCGGCGCGTATCAAATCCGAATTCCTCGCCAATATGTCGCATGAATTACGAACACCGCTCAACGGAGTGATTGGCTTTACCCGTCAGATGCTGAAAACCGGACTGAGCACCAACCAGCGCGATTATATGAGCACTATTGAGCGCTCGGCCAATAACCTGCTGAGCATCATCAACGATGTGCTGGATTTCTCGAAACTCGAAGCCGGCAAGCTGGTGCTGGAATCGATCCCCTTCCCGCTCCGCGCCACGCTGGATGAAACCCTGGTGCTGCTGGCACCTTCAGCACATGACAAAGGGCTGGAGATCACCGTTTGTCTGGAAAAACAGGTGCCGGATAATGTGATTGGCGACCCGCTGCGTTTACAGCAGATCATGATTAACCTGATTGGTAATGCCATTAAGTTTACTGAGCAGGGGCACATCGATTTGCGTGTTGAGCTGCGTAGCCTGAGCACCACGCGCGTTGAACTGGAAATTCAGGTACACGACACCGGCATTGGCATTTCTGAGCAGCAACAGTCACAGCTGTTCCAGGCGTTTCGTCAGGCCGATGCGAGTATTTCCCGCCGCCACGGCGGCACCGGTTTGGGTCTGGTGATCACGCAAAAACTGGTGTCGGAGATGGGCGGAGAGATTGCATTCCACAGCCGTCAAAATCAGGGATCCACTTTCTGGGTGCACGTTCATCTCGATCTCAATCCCAACGCGCCGCCCATCCCGCGCATGCTGGAAGATCTGCGTGCCATCCCGTTAGCCTATATCGAACCCCATGCTGCGGTGGCGAAAGCGGTGCAGGAGATGCTCAGCATCACGCCGCTGCAGGTTCAGCATTTCACTTCACTGGAAGCGCTGCCGGATACCCGCTTCCCGCTGTTGTTGATGGGATTGCCGGTGAACGATCCTCACCCTGCCACGCTGCCGGATGCGTTAATTCAGCGGCTGCGCGCGCATGCCGATTCGGTACTGCTGGCGCTGCCCAGCGAGATGATGCTGTTCGCCGACGATTTGCGCGCACGTGGCATCGCCGGCTGTATCGCCAAACCCGTCTCACTGACGCGCTTGTTGCCGATGCTGCTGGATTTACACAGTTTGCATAACGATGCCTTACCGCACAGTACCCGCCAGCCGCTGACGGTGATGGCGGTGGATGACAATCCTGCCAATCTGAAATTAATTGGTGCGCTGCTGGAGGAGCAGGTTCAGCACATCATTCTGTGCGACAACGCGGAACAGGCCATCCGCCAGGCGCGGTTACACAAGCTGGATGTGATTTTAATGGATATCCAGATGCCGGATATCGACGGCATTCGCGCCAGTGAAATCATTCGCAGCCTGCCGCTGCATGCGAATACCCCGATTGTCGCGGTCACTGCACATGCACTGGATGGCGAGCGCCAGCAGCTGATTGGTGCCGGGATGAATGATTATCTGGCGAAGCCGATTGACGAAGGCAAACTGAGCCAGCTGTTGCAGCGTTATGCCCCGAACCCAACGGCGGCACCCACACCGCTGCCAGATGTTGCGCCGTCGCTCGACTGGGCGCTGGCACTGCGTCAGGCCGCCAACAAACCGGATCTGGCGCGCGATCTGCTGCAGATGCTGCTGGATTTCCTGCCGGAAGTGGAGGCGCGCGTGGAGAGTTCCATGACCAGTAATGATGTTAATGGCCTGCGCGAGATCATCCATAAGCTGCACGGCAGCGCCAGCTACAGCGGTGTGCCCAGACTGAAACAGCTGTGTCAGCAGCTGGAGAAGAGTCTGCATCAGGAGAGTGATATCGAAGCGCTGGAGCCGGAATTGCTGGAATTGAGTGATGAGATGGCGAACGTGGCGCGTGAGGCCAGGAAAGTGTTGGGCGTGGGATAAGGGAACGTTTCATGCCCTCTGCCACTCACCAAAGAGAGTTAATCGATCCAGGTCAAGAATGACTCGTCGCCTCCATCATCGCAACCAACAGTCCCCCTCGCCCGATAACGGGAGAGGGTTAGGATGAGAGGGGCGCGCCTGTAAGGCCAGCCCCACATTGTTCACTGCCACGACATTGCGCGCGATCAGCCGCATCTATAAGGCCTGCCCCACCTTGATCGTTGCCGCCACATTGCGCGCGGTCAGTCGCACATTTTGCGCCGCATTGGCTAATGCATCCTCCAGCGAGCCAATGCTGAACAGCACACTGAATACCGCATCCAGCCCGTGCTGATGCACCACGCCAACATCTGCGGTTAAACTGCCCGCAATGCCAATCACCGGCTTGTTAAACTGCTTCGCCACCTTCGCCACACCAATCGGCACTTTGCCGTTAATCGTCTGGCTATCAATGCGCCCTTCGCCGGTAATCACCAGATCGGCATCTTGCACCTGATCCGCTAACCCAAGGGCTTCCGTGACGATCTCAATACCGCGACGCAGCTCGGCCTGGCAAAACGCATGCAGTGCCGCGCCCATGCCCCCCGCCGCTCCGCCGCCCGCAATGTGCAGCACATCAATGTCTAAATCGCGATGGATAATCTCAGCGTAATGCGCCAGCGCGTTATCCAGTTGCTGCACCAGTTCCGGCGTGGCTCCTTTTTGTGGACCAAAGATCGCCGAGGCACCCTCTTCACCGGTCAAAGGATTAGTAACATCGCAGGCCACTTCTATGCGGCACTGCTGAATACGTTTATCCAGCTGATCGATTTCAATCCGCGCCAGCTGCGGCAGTGCGCCGCCGCCAAAGGCAATCTCATTGCCCTGCTGGTCCAGCAAGCGAGCGCCCAGCGCCTGCATCATGCCGGATCCTCCATCGTTCGTGGCGCTGCCACCAATACCAATAATGATGTGGTCAACACCGCGATCGAGCGCGTTTTTAATCAGCTCGCCGGTGCCATAAGAGTTGGTGATCAGCGGGTCACGCTGCGCGGCCGGCACCAGTTCCAGACCGCTGGCTGCCGCCATTTCGATAAATGCGCTGCGCTCATCACCGGATAATCCGTAAAAAGCTTCAACCGGCGCGCCGAGCGGTCCGGTCACGGTTAATCTGACAATACTTCCTTGCGTCGCCGCCACCATGGCTTCTACCGTGCCTTCACCACCGTCGGCGACCGGTATTTTCACGTATTCGGCGTCGGGAAAAATCTCGCTAAATCCCGCTTCAATCGCCGCAGCCACTTCCAGGGCAGACAAACTCTCTTTATATGAATCCGGTGCGATGACAATTTTCATAGGCAATCCGAGCGCGATGGGTGACGGAATTCCGTCCTGCTAAAGCAGTGAGCAGTCCGGCATCCGCAGACACCGGACAGGCAAACTACCGGGTGATCTCGACCTGAGCTAATTTTTCATAATAGCAAGCCAGCGCACTATGGTCAGAAGTGCCCTTACCGTCGACTTTCAGTGCCTGCATCATTTCCATCACCGCAGCCGTCAGCGGCAGATGCGCGCCAATGCCGTGTGAAGTGTCCAGCGCATTCGCCAAATCCTTGATGTGCAGATCGATGCGGAAGCCCGGCTTGAAGTTACGATCCAGCACCATTGGCGCTTTGGCATCAAGTACCGTGCTGCCTGCCAGCCCACCACGAATCGCCTGATAGACCAGTTCTGGGTTTACACCGGCTTTGGTTGCCAGCGACAGCGCTTCGGACATCGCCGCGATGTTCAGCGCCACAATCACCTGGTTCGCCAGCTTGGTCACGTTGCCTGCACCGATATCACCGGTGTGCACCACGGAACCCGCCATGGCTTTCATGATGTCGTAGCATTGGTCGAATACCGCTTTATCGCCACCGACCATCACGGACAGCGTGCCCTCAATCGCTTTCGGCTCGCCACCACTGACCGGCGCATCCAGCATCTTGATGCCTTTTTCTGCCAGCGCATCGTGCACTTCACGGCTGGCCAGTGGCGCAATCGAACTCATGTCGATCACAATCAGGCCAGGCTTCGCGCCTTCGATAATCCCGTTGGCGCCGAGGCAAACCTCTTTCACCTGCGGTGAGTTCGGCACCATGGTGATCACCACATCAACCTGTTCGGCGACCTCTTTTGGCGTTTTCGCCACGGTGGCGCCCAGTTCCACCAGTTCAGCTTCGTTGCTAACGTTGTGGTCACGCACCACCAGCGAATAACCGGCTTTCACCAGGTTTTTACTCATCGGTTTGCCCATAATACCGAGGCCGATAAATCCAATTTTCATTGCCTTTCCCCTTCGTCAGTTATTTCTTAAATTTGTCGCACAGCGCCTGCGTGGCGTTGCGGAAAACACCCAGATCGCTGCCCACAGCAACGAAGGTGGCACCCCATTCCAGATAACGATGTGCGTCAGCTTCCACCGGCGCCAGAATGCCGCTGGGTTTACCTGCTGCTTTGGCACGTTCAAAAATGTGTTTAATCACTTTCAACACTTCAGGATGCGCAGGCTGGCCGAGATAGCCGAGTGCGGCAGACAAGTCACCCGGGCCGACAAAAATGCCATCCACGCCGTCAACGGCAGCGATCGCGTCGATGTTATCCACGGCCTGCTGAGTTTCGATTTGCACCAACACGGTGATGTTGTCATTGATGGTGGCGTTGTAATCCGGCAGCGTGCCGTACATGTTGCTGCGATGCGAAACCGACACGCCGCGAATGCCCGCTGGCGGATAGCGCGTTGACGCTACGGCGCGAATCGCCTCTTCCTCGGTCTCCACAAACGGCACCAAGAAGTTATAGAAACCAATATCCAGCAGGCGTTTGATGATAATCGGCTCATTGCACGGCGGACGCACTACCGGCGCACTGTGGCTGCCCTTCAGCGCCATCAACTGCGGGATAAAGGTGGTGATGTCGTTTGGCGCGTGCTCGCCATCCAGCACCAGCCAGTCAAAGCCCGCCAGGCCCAGAACTTCGGTGGAAATCGGGCTAGCAAGCGCGCACCAGCTACCAATCAGGGTTTCCCCTGCCAGTAAACGGCGACGAAAAGTGTTCGGCCAGGCATTGCTCATTGTGATTACTCCAGTCGGTTACAACAGGCGCCCGCACGGAGCGCCGGAAACATTAGCGCACCAGGCACGGACGCTTGTTATCGAAAGTCCAGTTCGGCACGAGGTACTGCATCGCTTGCGCATCATCACGCGCGCCCAAACCGTGTTTCTGATACAGCGCGTTGGCCTGCATCACCTGATCCATATCCAGCTCGACGCCGAGACCGGGTTTCTGCGGCACCTGTACCATGCCGCCTTTGATTTGGAACGGCTCTTTGGTCAGGCGCTGGTTGCCCTCCTGCCAAATCCAGTGGGTATCGATGGCGGTAATGGCGCCTGGCGCAGCAGCGGCCACGTGGGTGAACATCGCCAGCGAAATATCGAAATGGTTGTTGGAGTGCGAACCCCAGGTCAGGCCGAAGTCGTGGCACATCTGCGCCACGCGCACCGAACCTTGCATGGTCCAGAAATGCGGGTCGGCCAGCGGGATATCCACCGATTGCAGCGACAGCGTGTGGCCCATTTGACGCCAGTCGGTGGCAATCATGTTGGTGGCCGTTGGCAAGCCAGTCGCGCGACGGAATTCCGCCATCACTTCACGGCCAGAGTAACCTTGCTCAGCGCCACACGGATCCTCCGCATACGCCAGCACGCCTTTGAGTTGCTTACCGAGCAGAATCGCTTCATTCAGCGACCAGGCGCCATTAGGATCGAGCGTCACGCGTGCCTGCGGGAAGCGTTTCGCCAGTGCAGTGACGGCTTCGGCTTCTTCGCCACCGCGCAGCACGCCGCCTTTGAGTTTGAAATCGTTGAAGCCATATTTTTCATAGGCGGCTTCGGCAAGACGCACTACGGTATCCGGCGTCAATGCCTCTTCATGACGCAGGCGATACCAGTCGCATTTCTCATCTTCCTGGCTCTGATAAGGCAGCGAGGTTTTCTTACGATCGCCGACGTAGAACAGGTAACCCAGCATCTCCACGCGATCGCGCTGCTGGCCATCACCGAGCAGCGAGGCGACGTTGACGCCCAGATGCTGACCGAGCAGATCCAGCAGTGCCGCTTCAATGCCGGTCACCACATGGATGGTGGTACGCAGGTCAAAGGTTTGATTGCCGCGTCCGCTGGAATCGCGGTCGGCAAAGGTGCTGCGTACCAGATTGAGGATGTTCTTGTACTCGCCTACGGTTTTTTGCACCACCAGCGCCGCAGCATCTTCCAGCGTCTGACGAATCTTTTCGCCGCCCGGAATCTCCCCGACGCCAGTGTGGCCCGCGTTATCCTTGATGATGACGATATTACGGGTGAAGAACGGTGAATGTGCACCGCTCAAATTCAGCAACATGCTGTCGTGACCCGCCACCGGAATGACCTGCAGCGATGTAATTTTCGGGGTCTGACTCATTTCCTGCTCCTTATGCATGACGGCGACCGAAGGCCGGGCGCTTGCGGTCGAATGACCAACCGGGAACCAGATACTGCATCGCGGTGGCGTCATTACGCGCACCTGCCGGCAGAGATTTGTATAGGGCATTGGCCTGATGCAGACGATCCCAATCCAACTCGACACCGAGACCGGGTTTATCCGGCACGGCAATCTTGCCGTTGCGGATTTGCAGCGGCTCTTTAGTGAGGCGCTGATCGCCTTCCTGCCAAATCCAGTGGGTATCGATAGCGGTGGGTTTGCCCGGTGCGGCAGCACCAACGTGGGTAAACATCGCCAGCGAAATGTCGAAGTGGTTGTTGGAGTGGCAACCCCAGGTTAAGCCCCAGTCGTCGCACAGTTGCGCCACGCGCACCGCACCGCTCAGCGTCCAAAAGTGCGGATCGGCCAGCGGGATATCCACCGAATTGAGCATCACCGCGTGATTCATCTCGCGCCAGTTGGTGGCGATCATATTGGTTGCGACCGGCAATCCAGTGGCGCGTCGGAACTCCGCCATCACTTCACGGCCGGAATAACCCTGTTCGGCACCGCACGGATCTTCGGCGTAGGTCAGCACATCACCCATGCCTTTGCACAAGCCAATCGCTTCATCCAGCGTCCAGGCACCATTGGGATCGACAGTGATACGTGCATCCGGGAAGCGTTTTTTCAGCGCGGCAGCGGATTCAATCTCCTGCTCACCCGGCAACACGCCGCCCTTCAGTTTGAAATCTTTGAATCCATATTTGTCCTGCGCCGCTTCGGCTAAGCGCACCACCGCTTCCGGCGTTAAGGCTTCCTGATGGCGCAGGTGATACCAGTCATGGCTGGCACCTTCGCCCGTCAGATACGGTAAATCGGTTTTGCGACGATCGCCGAGATAGAACAGATAACCGAGTACCGTGACTTCATCGCGCTGCTGTCCCGGCCCGAGCAGTTCTGCCACCGGCACGCCCAGACATTGGCCCAGTAAATCCAGCAGTGCGGCTTCCAGCGCCGCCACCGCGTTGACGCGCAGTTCGAAGGTCCAGGCCCCTTTGCCGAAGGTATCGAAATCCGCCGACTGATTGCCTTTGTGCACCTGCTGCACCAGGCGGTTCATGCGCGCTACCTGCTGGCCTTTGACCTGTGGAATCGCCTCTACCAGGGTTTGGTAAATGGTTTCGCCACCCGGCGCTTCACCGACGCCGGTATGACCATCACTGTCGGTCAATACCACGATGTTGCGGGTGAAGCAGGCGCTGTGCGCTCCACCAATGTTCAGCAACATGCTGTCGTAACCGGCCACCGGAATCACCTGCATATCGGTGATCACCGGGCTACTTTGCGTATTCATAGTTCGTCCTTATGCTCGGTGTTTCAGTTCAATACGTTTGATATCACCCGTAATGAACAGGAAGCTAAACGCAGCGACAAAGGCGTGGATACCGACATAAATCAGCGCACCTTCGAAAGAACCGGAAGCGGCGATGATGTAGCCGATAGCAATGGGCGTGACGATGCCGGAGAAGTTGCCGAACATGTTGAACAAGCCACCGCTCAATCCACTGATCTCTTTCGGTGCGGTATCTGCCATCACCGCCCAGCCCAGCGCACCGATGCCCTTGCCGAAGAACGCCAGCGCCATAAACAGCACCACTACCCACTCAGTTTCGGTGTAGTTACACATCACCATGCTGATGGAGAGCAGCATGCCGACCACAATTGGCGTCTTACGCGCAATATTCAGCGAACCGGTTTTGCGCATCAGGTAATCGGAAATCACGCCACCTAACACACCACCGAGGAAGCCACAGATAGCGGGAATCGAGGCGATCATGCCTGCTTTCAGAATCGACATGCCGCGCGCTTGTACCAGATACACCGGGAACCAGGTAATGAAGAAGTAGGTCAGTGCGTTAACGCAATATTGTCCGAGATAGATACCCCACATCATGCGAGTCGAGAGCAGCTGTTTGATTTGATACCACTTCTCATCCCAGCTCACTTTGCGGTCGGCTTTTTTGGCATCCATATTGATCAGCGCGCCGCCCTGTTCCATGTACTCCAGCTCAGCCTTATTCACGCCCGGATGATTGTTCGGATCATGCATGAACTTCAGCCAGACGAAGCTGAGGATGATGCCCAGACCGCCCATAAACCAGAACACGTGCGCCCAGCCCACTTCCGCCACCAGCCAGCCCATGATCGGTGCGAAGATCACCGTGGCGAAATACTGTGCCGAGTTGAAAATCGCGACGGCGGTGCCACGCTCTTGCGCCGGGAACCAGGCTGCCACAATGCGGCTGTTACCCGGGAAGGAAGGTGCCTCCGCCAGACCAACCAGAAAGCGCAGCAGGAACAGTGAGATCACGATGCCGAAGCCACTGAACAGGTCAACAAAGCCTTGCAGCAGAGTAAACAGCGACCAGAGGAAAATACTCCAGAAGTAAACGCGTTTTGAGCCAAAGCGGTCGAGCAGCCAGCCGCCAGGAATTTGTCCAATAACGTAAGCCCATGAGAAGGCGGAGAAGATATATCCCAGACCGACCGAATCGAGGCCGATATCTTTAGACATCGCGGAACCGGCAATCGAAATGGTTGCACGGTCACCGTAGTTGAATGAAGTGACGATAAATAACATCACCACAATCCAGTAACGGGCGTTGGTGCGTTTTTGCACCGCTTCCGCTGTCTGGCTGAAACTATTCATGATGCACTCCTGAAATATAGCGAACGCTACATCCACTCTGACTGCATACACATCGCGTTGGGTATCAGAATGATGTCGGGTTAAACACGGCGATTGTTGTTATGGCAAAACGATGATGCGTCGTGACGAATAACCAAACGTTGAAGAACGAGAATCAGTATAGGAACAGCCCCACCACGAGGCATTGGAAGAAAGCATGATGATGAGCATTGATTCATGCTGTTTTTATGGCAATTGCACATATCCCTGCGGCGTAGCTCACGGAACCTGATTTTTCACCCATGAATTGATTAATAAGCAGCCAGCTAACCTGCGCTTTGTGAGTCTGTTCACTTGTATTTGGATAAACGAACCAAACTCCGCGATTAAAACCACCAAAAGCCAGTCAGTTGCACAATGCGTTGGCCAATACCCCTGCATATACTGAGGCTGGCAAAAAATGATGACGTGATAGAAGCATTTACAACGCGCTGCCATGCACAGCGCGACGCACTGGAAGGTGAGCAATGAACCGACCGCTAACAGAGAAACCGCTTTATATAAAAGTACACGATGCCGACAACGTGGCGATCGTGGTCAACAACCAGGGATTGCCGGCTGGCACTCGCTTTGAAGATGGCCTGCAGCTGACGGAACATGTCCCGCAGGGACATAAAGTGGCGCTGGTGGATATTCCTGAAAATGGCGTCATCCTGCGCTACGGCGAAGTGATTGGCACCGCCTTGCGCCCGATTGCGCAAGGGAGCTGGATTGAAGAATCTCTGGTGGCGCTACCCGAAGCGCCTCCGCTCAACAGTTTGCCACTGGCGAACAATGTGCCCCCCGCTCTGCCACCGCTCGAAGGTTACACCTTTGAGGGTTATCGCAACGCCGATGGCAGCGTAGGAACACGCAATCTGCTCGGTATCACCACCAGCGTGCACTGTGTCGCTGGCGTAGTGGATTACGTGGTGCAAATGATCGAGCGCGATCTGCTGCCACGCTATCCCAACGTCGATGGCGTGGTGGCACTGAATCATCTTTATGGCTGTGGTGTGGCGATTAATGCGCCCGCTGCGGTGGTGCCGATTCGCACTATCCATAACCTCGCGTTGAACCCCAATTTTGGGGGCGAAGTGATGATTGTCAGTCTCGGCTGCGAGAAATTACAGCCGGAGCGTCTGCTGACCGGCACGCCGGATGTACAGGCCATCTCGCTGGATGATCATGACATTGTGCGTTTGCAGGATGAACGGCATGTCGGTTTCGGCGCGATGGTCGATGAAATTCTGCAGGTGGCTGAGCGCCATCTGAAAAAACTGAATCTGCGCCAGCGCGAGACCTGCCCGGCATCAGAACTGGTGATTGGCACGCAGTGCGGCGGCAGCGATGCGTTTTCCGGCGTGACGGCCAATCCGGCTGTCGGCTTCGCCTCGGATTTGCTGGTGCGCTGCGGCGCCACCGTGATGTTTTCTGAGGTCACCGAGGTGCGTGATGCAATACATCTGCTGACGCCGCGCGTGGTAGATGAAAATGTGGGTAAACGTCTGCTGGAAGAGATGGCGTGGTATGACGATTATCTCAGCCAGGGCCAAACCGACCGCAGCGCCAATCCCTCGCCGGGTAACAAGAAAGGCGGGCTGGCGAACGTGGTGGAGAAAGCGCTGGGATCGATTGCCAAATCAGGACGCAGTGCGATTGTAGAAGTGCTGTCACCCGGACAGCGCCCGACTCAACGCGGTTTAATCTACGCGGCGACACCGGCCAGTGATTTTGTCTGCGGCACCCAGCAGATGGCGTCAGGTATTACCTTGCAGGTGTTTACTACTGGACGCGGCACACCTTACGGTTTGGCTGCGATTCCGGTGATTAAAATGGCGACGCGCAATGCCCTGGCAGAACGCTGGCACGATTTGATGGATATCAATGCGGGCACTATTGCCACCGGCGAGGAGAGTATTGAACAGGTGGGCTGGCGGTTGTTTGAGTTGATTCTGGATATCGCCAGTGGTCGCAAACAAACCTGGTCCGATCGCTGGGGCATTCGCAATCAGCTGGCGGTGTTTAATCCGGCACCGGTGACCTGATGGTCATCTGCCCCTCTCCCAACATCGGAGAGGGGAACAATCTGGGAGGCCTGAAAAATCATCACCTCATTTTCAGGCTCTTTAGATTGCTTATGGTCGCTTGCAAGAGCCAACGCGAAGGCAGAATTACAGCAGTTTACCCCAGCTCTCGAGCCACGGCGTGGTCACTGACTCAGGTTCTGGATCTTCAGTGGCATCCACCAGCAACACATCACCGATGCGTTTGGCGCTTTGTTCCTGCAAGGTGGCATCAAAAGTTTTGCCCGCGCCGCAGAAGTTTTCATAGCTGCTGTCACCCAGCGCAATCACGCCGTAGCGCAACGCTGGCTGATACCCCACTTCATCGCGTACCTGCACATACAAGCGGGCAATATTGTCCGGGAAGTCGCCCTGTCCAGTGGTGGAGGTGACAATCAGAATGACCTCCTGGCTGTAAGCCTGCCAATCCGCCAGTGAGGCATCCTCAAAAACTTTAACTTCGTGGCCCTGCTCTTCCAGTACCGGCTGCGCTTCTTCCGCCACCAGCAATGCATTGCCGTAAACCGTACCTGTAAAAATGCCAATCTTTGCCATCTTGCCGCTCCTTTATTCTGTTGGCTTATCCTGGACTGCCTCGTCGGCAAACTCAACCCTGGGAACCTCAGGGATCTGATCCTGCCAGCCAAACTGTTGCAGCATGCCTTGCCAGACGCGATCGAGCCCGGCGCGAATCACCAGAGGTTCTCCGGTGACCGGATGCGTCAGGCTCAGCGCACTGGCATGCAGCATCAATCGATTCATACCAAAGTGCTCTGCTGCACCCCGATTCTGCCGCAAATCACCATGGGCGCTATCGCCAATAATCGGGTGACGCAGATGCACCATATGGCGGCGAAGCTGATGTTTACGGCCGGTATGCGGCGACATCTCCACCAGGGTATAACGCGCGCTGTCGTAACGGCTGATCGCCACCGGCATTTCTACTTGCG
Organism: Pantoea sp. SM3; assembly: GCF_000963995.1. NCBI lineage: Bacteria > Pseudomonadati > Pseudomonadota > Gammaproteobacteria > Enterobacterales > Erwiniaceae > Pantoea > Pantoea sp. SM3. Next base: position 73,927 of record NZ_JZRD01000038.1, on the reverse strand, counting down.
CCAGTGAGCGATAATCAGTGACGGCAGGCTGCGCGGTACGCTCCTGAGTCGCGAACTTATCGGCAATCTTATCCAGCTCTTCGACCAGCGGGTAGTCTAGCGTCGCGCTGCCATCCAGCCAACCTCGTACCACTGCGTGGTAGGTCTTCTGCATTTTATGCTGCTCGAACTGCTGCGACAGTAAATGCGCCACTTCGCTGGAGAGCGCCATTAACAGCACGCCGGAGGTGGGGCGATCGAGGCGATGCACGGTAAATACGTGCTGACCAATTTGATCGCGTACCGTTTGCATCACCACCACTTTTTCGTCGCGATCGAGCCAACTACGATGCACCAGCCAGCCGGACGGTTTGTTGACGGCGACCAGCCATTCATCTTGATAAAGGATTTCCAGCATTAAGAGGTCGGGTCCTGAAAAAGCGCATCGAACTGGCCTAATGTCAGCAACAGGACCGCATGGCCGGGTGTGGTGGCAGGTAACGCCACTTCATAGTAAGGCGTTACAGAGAAATTTTGCGGAAGCGGCGCACCGGCTTCGATTAACGCATGGAAACGTGGGATGAGTACCCACTGCAGCCACTCCAGCGGCTCCATGGTATTGAGGCAAAAAGGCTCGGTACTGGCGAAGGCTGCCGGCTCAGGGGATTGCGTCTGCCAGTGGCCGTGTTCGCGCATCACCGCTTCGATCTGCTGCAGCTGTTGAATAATCATGTGCGACGACATACGCCACCTCCAGAGAAAAATTGGGCGGCAAGCATACCATTAGTCGTTCAACGTGCAAAAAAGGCATAAAAAAAGGGAGCACTGTGATTACAGTGCTCCCGGTTTCGTTCGCAGCATTCCCGCCACCGCTGTGCTCCCTGCTCATCCATGACAACTCGTCCTCTGCTTTCCATTGCCTGTCATCGTGACAGTTATCCTTAGCATCCTGGCCCACCACAATCCGCGTGGCTCTCATTCTCCGTCCTGGAGGTGTCCCTGACTCAATCCTGAGTGTCCTGCTTCATCCAGAAGCCTTCCATGTGCCGTAAACTCCGTTACGTTCCTGCCTCCTGGCTGACATTCTCCTGAATGTCTCTTCATCCCCAGCATCCTGCCAGTAGTGACTATTCTGTCAGAAACCATCGTAATAACAAGTTAGTAAGACGCGTTAATAGATTTCTCACACTACTAATTTTAGGAGTGATGCCATAAGCTTATGATTCACAATATTTTTACATCCTTGTTTTCCGGATGGCTGCAAAATGATCTAGCGATCTCTCACACCTAATGTGAGAGATCTCTTACAAGCCTCGCCAGCGAAGTCTGTCACTCAGGCACTAACCGGTTGTAAATCATTAAGAAATATCTTAATGCTCGCAGCCAGTACCTGACGCTTTTTACTACCAGGCTGTTCCAGAATCACTTCACCGGAAAGGTTACACAGAGCAATCACATCCTGCTCCGATTCAGTCGTCGCAATGAATAATGTTGGACTCTGTTTTAAGCGGCGCTTCATGATCAGATGTCCAATCAGATTCTCCTGCAAGCGGGTAAAGTCTGATTCGCTCCACACCTGTAACAAGGTAATCGGCTGCTGCTGAAAGGTTGCGGTCATATCCCCGGCAAACTGCGACGTGTAAAAAGCACTGATTTCCGATTGCAACTGGATATCCAGTGCACGCTCAACCGCTTCCAGCGTGGCTGGCAAGGTGAACGGTTGTGGTTGCCACAACACACGATCATCCAGTGTGCTGACAATACAGGGGGATGGCACCCCCAGTAGATCCGTGCTTGCCGGCAGATGTCCAGCCTGCTGCTGCCAATGTTGCACATAACGGGCGGTAAACTCACGCAGGGCGTCTGCGGTTTGTTGCATCATTCTTCTTCTCGCTTGTGATCGGTTACACTTAGCCACTTTGATGGAATTTAGTGGTAACCGATATGTCTTCTGAAAACCGCGATCAGGCGTTAAGCGGCCTGACGTTAGGTAAGCCCACGGCTTATGTTGATCGTTACGATAACACGCTGCTGCAATCGGTGCCGCGCAGCCTGAATCGCGAACCGCTGGGGCTCTACCCGGATAATCTGCCGTTCCAGGGCGCAGATATCTGGACGCTGTACGAACTCTCCTGGCTCAACAGCAAGGGCGTGCCGCAGGTGGCGGTGGGCGAAGTGGTGCTGCGCGCTGATAGCGAAAACCTGATCGAGTCCAAGAGCTTTAAGCTCTATCTTAACAGCTTTAACCAGACGCGTTTCGCGGACTGGGGCGACGTGCGCCAGACACTCGAACGTGATCTGCGCGCCTGCGCTAATGGCGAAGTCAGCGTGGCACTGTTCCGTCTGGGCGAAGTGGAAGGCCAGCCAATCGGCCATTTCAATGGCGATGTCATCGACGAGCAGGATATCGAGATTCACGACTATGCATTTAACGCCGATTATTTAGCGCAGGCTGCGGGCAGTGAAGTGGTGGAAGAAACGCTGGTGAGCCATTTGCTGAAATCCAACTGTTTGATCACCCATCAGCCTGATTGGGGTTCCGTAATGATTCGCTACAAAGGCCCACGTATCGATCGTGAAGCCCTGCTGCGTTACCTGATCTCATTCCGTCAGCACAATGAGTTCCATGAACAGTGCGTTGAGCGCATTTTCAACGACATTCAACGCTTTTGCCAACCAGAATCCCTGACCGTTTATGCTCGTTATACGCGCCGTGGTGGACTGGATATTAATCCGTGGCGCAGCAACGTTCCCTTCTCTCCTGGGTTTTCCCGCCTGGTACGTCAGTAACAGATTGCGAGACGCCTCGCAGGCCGCAGCACGGATGCGCGGTTCCACTTGAGCATTCACTGCGGACAACGTTACTCTGTCAAAGGCGCTAAGGTTTAAACCTGCGTTCCGAAGGATTTTCGTCACTGCGTTCAGCAAGTTAAGCGCAGCGTCACCCGTCACGCATTTGCGTGTAAAGGAGTTCTCTTGATTACACATATCAGCCCGCTTGGCTCAATGGATCTGCTCTCCCAGTTGGAAGTCGACATGCTGAAGCAAACGGCCAGCAGCGACCTTTACCAGCTTTTTCGCAACTGCTCACTCGCGGTGCTCAACTCCGGCAGCCAGACCGACAGTAGTCAGGAACTGCTCTCCCGTTTTGAAAATTTCGACATCAACGTGCTGCGCCGTGAGCGCGGCGTCAAACTCGAACTGATTAATCCGCCGGAAGAAGCCTTTGTTGATGGCCGCATTATCCGCTCATTGCAGGCCAACCTGTTTGCCGTGCTACGCGATATTCTGTTTGTGAATGGCCAGCTTGAGCGCAGCGATCAGAAAAACGCTGACGATTCCGCTCACATCACGAATCAGGTGTTTTCAATTCTGCGTAACGCGCGTGCGCTGCACATTGGTGAATATCCCAATACCGTGGTGTGTTGGGGTGGTCACTCGATTAACGCAGTGGAGTATCAGTATTGCCGCAATGTCGGCACGCAAATGGGCCTGCGTGAACTCAACATCTGCACCGGCTGTGGGCCTGGCGTGATGGAAGCGCCGATGAAAGGTGCCGCAGTAGGTCATGCACAGCAACGCTACCACGACAGTCGTTTCATTGGCCTGACCGAACCGTCAATTATCGCGGCTGAGCCACCGAATCCGCTAGTGAATGAACTGATCATCATGCCGGATATCGAAAAGCGTCTTGAGGCGTTTGTACGTATTGCCCATGGCATCGTGATCTTCCCGGGTGGTGTCGGCACCGCAGAAGAGTTGCTGTATCTGTTGGGGATCCTGATGAATCCACACAACAGCGACCAGGTCCTGCCGCTGATTCTCACCGGCCCGAAAGAGAGCGCCGACTACTTCCGGGTGCTGGATGATTTCATCGTTAATACGCTGGGTGAAACCGCACGTAAGCACTACAAGATCATCATTGATGATGCTGCTGAAGTGGCACGTCTGATGAAGAAGGCCATGCCGCAGGTCAAAGAGTATCGTCGCGAAACTGGCGATGCTTACAGTTTTAACTGGTCGATTCGCATCGCGCCAGAGTTGCAGGTACCGTTTGTACCGACGCACGAAAACATGGCTAACCTGAAACTGTTCCCGAACCAGCCAGCGGAAAAACTGGCTGCAGATTTGCGTCGCGCTTTCTCTGGTATTGTTGCCGGCAACGTTAAAGAGGTTGGCATTCGCGAGATCCGCGAGAAGGGGCCTTACAAACTGCACGGCGACGCCGACATTATGCATCGCATGGATGAACTGCTGCAGGGCTTCGTCGCCCAGCAGCGTATGAAGTTGCCAGGCAGCGCCTACATCCCCTGCTACGAAATCATTAAATAACCCATCAGGAAGGCAGCCTGCGGGCTGCCACTATCACTATGTCGTTTCATCTTCTGATTGTTGATGCGCTGAACCTGATCCGCCGTTTGCATGCCGTGCAAGGCACGCCCTGCCGCGAAGCCTGCATCGCAGCGCTGCATCAGCTATTAGGCCACACGCAACCGACGCACGTCGTCGCGGTATTTGATAGCCACGATCGTCACCCTGGCTGGCGACATCAGCTGCTACCCGATTACAAAGCGGGCCGCCCACCGATGCCGGATGATTTGCAGATGGAGATGCCCGTTATCCAGCAAGCCTTCGAGGCTGTCGGCGTGCGTTGCTGGGTCGCTGATTTGGATGAAGCTGACGATCTTGCCGCCACGCTGGCGGTGAAAATGGCCGATGCCGGACATCAGGCAACTATCGTCTCCACCGACAAAGGCTATTGCCAGCTTTTAGCGCCGAATATCCGCATCCGTGATTATTTCCAGAAACGCTGGCTGGACGTGCCTTTCATCGAGCACGAGTTTGGCGTCACGCCTGCACAATTACCTGATTACTGGGGATTGTGCGGCATCAGCAGCAGCAAAATTCCCGGCGTCACCGGCATTGGCCCCAAAAGCGCCCGCGATTTAATCACGCAGTTCGGCACCCTTGAAGCGATTTATCAGCAGTTCGACCAGATTCCTGAAAAGTGGCAGAAAAAATTGCGCGATCATCAGCAGATAGCTGAGATTTGCCGCCAGGTCTCAACGCTTAAACGCGATTTGGTCTTGCAGGGGAATTTAAATACGTTGCGGTATAAGGCTTGAATGACGGGTGCAGCACCCTCTGCCACATAAACACGCGAATCTCTAGATAGGTGGTAAGTGGTAAGTGGTAAGTGGTAAGTGCAAAAAATTGTGCTGCTACGAGTATAACGCGAGAGATCCTGCGAAATAATTTGTGCTACAGCAAGGCGGCAAGCGCGTGAGTCCCCGGGAGCATACGCCAGTATGTGACCGGGGCGAACAAACGCAGCCAACGCCGCTGTAGTGCAAAGTATGAAGCAGGATCGGCAAGTGCGTGAGTCCCCGGGACCATACATCAGTATGTGACTGGGGCGTATAAACGTAGCCAACGCACCTGTGGCGCGAAGTATGACGGGAAATTTAGCGTTCGTCGCGACGGCCGCCTACTGCTGCCCAAAGCCGACGCACATGCACGGTAATCTCTTCACGGTCGTGATACAGCTGGCGCGCCTGAATCTGGGCATTCACTCCCTTCTCTTTCAACGCCGCATCCATCATAGCCAGATTTTGCGTGACCTCTTCATAACGCTTTTTCATTGGCAATTTGAGGTTGAAGATTGCTTCACGGCACCAGCCATTGACCAGCCACTCCGTCATCAAACTGGCGACGCGAACGGGTTTTTCCACCATGTCACACACCAGCCAGCTGATGTTATTGCGCGATGGGCGGTATTTGAAACCATCTTCACGGCAGTGCGTGACTTGCCCGGTATCCATGAGGCTGGGCGCCATCGGACCGTTATCTACGGCGTACACCCACATGCTGCGTTTGACCAGTTGATAAGTCCAGCCGCCAGGGCAAGCACCCAGATCCACGGCATACATGCCGCTGCCCAAACGCTCATCCCACTCATCGGCCGGAATGAAGACATGAAAGGCTTCCTCCAGTTTCAGCGTTGAACGGCTTGGCGCATCCGACGGGAACTTGAGGCGCGGTATCCCCATATAGAACGGGGAGTTGTTCTCTGGCAGCGAATAACCGACATAGCAGGTACCCGGAGCAATAAAGAACACATGTATCACTGGGCGTTTTGGCGACTCGTAGTTGAGCAGGATTTTACTCTCACGCAGGCTGGCGCGCAGCGGCACGGTTAACTTACGGCAAAACTTGGTCAGTTCTTTCGCTTCATTAGTATCCGGCACTTCAACGCGCAGCTCACCGCCCTTCTCCACCACACCCGTTAACATGCCGACAATCGGGGTAATACGATCTTCTGGCGGTAAATCGCGCAGCAGTTCGCCTACCACCAGCATCTGACGGGCAAAAATCAGCTCGGCAAACGGCAGTGTTTGAATCAGCTTTTCCGCATCTTCCTGCTGATAGCACTCATAGAGCACGTAGCCGGAATCATCTTTAACACGGGCAAAACCGTATACTTCGCGCTCAGCGGCTTTGGCACTGATCTCCGCCGCACACTCTTTCTCAAAGCCAGGACGGCAATAGAGTAAAACTTTATTCATGGCGATCCGCCTTTCGTTTAAGACGCAATGCGCCAATCAACATCAAGAACCAGCCAATCAGGAAAAACAATCCTCCCACTGGCGTAACAAAAACCCAAAACTTCAAGTGCGACAGCGCTAAGCAATAAAGGCTGCCACTGAATAACACGGTGCCGAGCGCCAGCGCGGCGCTGCTCCAGTAAAACCAGATATTGGCGCGGCGCAGCATGGCTGCACCCAGACCGATCACCGCCAATGTGTGATAGGCCTGATATTCAAGACCGGTGTGGATCCACGCCATTTCCGCCGGGCCGAGCGATTTGCTCAGCACGTGTGCCCCAAAAGCACCAAAGGCCACCAGCAGAAATCCGCTGATGGCGGCAAACACAAACATGGCACGACTGGACATTCATTGTTCCTCAGGATGAAACTGCACATCACTGTGCAGCACTCAACGCGTTAGTGATCGTAGCGAAAGCGGAATTTTTCTTGTTCAGCTGCGGCTTTTTCCAGGATCCACTGACGAAAGGCGGCTATTTTACCCAGTTCTGCCTGGCTGTCATGACAAACCAGATAAAAAGCGTTTTTACTGACTAACACGTCATTAAATGGACAGACCAGCCGTCCAGCTTCAATTTCACTCTGCGCCATCACATTATTCGCCAGCGCCACGCCCTGGCCGTGAATCGCCGCCTGAAGCACCATCGCGCTATGGCTGAAGATCGGCCCCTGCTGCACATTAATGTGCTGCAATCCTAGCTGACGGATATAGGATTGCCAGTCGCGGCGCGAAGCATCATGCAGCAGCGTAAAGTGCGCCAGATCGGCGGGCGTTTTAAGCGGATGGTCGCCAGTCAGAAACATGGGCGAGCAGACCGGCAGCAAATATTCGGCATACAGTTTCTCGACGCGCAGGCCCGGCCAGTTACCGCGCCCATAGAAAATCGCCACATCAACATCATCGGCCAGTTTCTCTTCATCACGGTCCACCGCCTGAATACGCACATCGATGCCCGGATAAGCCATATTAAAGCTGGAAAGACGTGGCACCAGCCATTGAATGGCAAAGCTGGGCAACAGACTGACGGTTAAGGCACCCTTCGCGCTGCGCGCCTGAAGTTTACGCGTCGCATCGTTGATAGCCGAGAAGATCTCTTTAATATCCAGATAGTAGCTTTGACCTTCTTCTGTCAGTAAAAGCGAACGATTCCTCCGTCGAAATAGCTTAAGACCGAGGAAATCTTCCAGAGATTTAATCTGGTGGCTAACAGCTGCCTGGGTGACAAACAGCTCTTCAGCGGCTTTTGTAAAGCTTAAATGGCGGGCTGCAGCGTCGAAGACGCGTAAAGCATTAAGCGGTGGAAGGCGTTTAGACATGGTTTTCCATCAGCGGATTCACAAGGTAACAGTCCGACTTATACAAGGTCGTTACGTATTAGTTATTTTAATCCGAGACATTATAATTTGTCCGTTGAGGAAGCTCCAGCAAATACCTATAGTTGCCGCACTTCCTGAGCCGGAACGAAAAGATTTCTGGAAACGTGCGAGAGATCGCAGACTTTTGGAGAGCTTTTGGCTTGTGGTCGTGATGTTGTGTTTGCATTTTGATCTGACGATTGCAGATCAAACTTTTAATTCCTGTAGATTTACCCTGTCTGTCCAAGTGATTTTATGTAGCACCGCAAATTGCGGTGCTTTTTTTTGTCCTACACATCCCTGTGTACCCCATTAGGGCCGTCACTGAAGCGACGTAGAAATTTCTCCGAGAAATTTTTTGGCTTGCTGCTTACTGACCCATCTCAACCATCTCTTTCACATCTGTACGATTGATCTGCTGCTCGTTGCCATTGGCATCTTTATAACTGATCATACCGGTTTCATCGTCAACTTTCGGTTTCCCGTCCGCTACAATGGTGCGACCATCATTGGTATGCATGACATAATTGCTGGAACAAGCAGCCAGGGTAAAGGCCATGGTACACACGGCCAGCACTGCGGCGAGTTTTTTCATCTTCTATCTCCTTGCAGATTGATTGCATTAAACCACCCGCAAGCGCTGACCAGAGGCAGCAAAAAGTGAAATCGACTGGTTAAGGTCGATTCGTTATGCGGGTTGCGGTTCAAACCTTGCAATAATTAGCATAACGCGCTTTTCCAGCTTTGCCAGCGAATCGGCCGGGTTTCAGCCTGGTCCTAAAATTGAACACAGTGGGTTTCGTATGACCATCTTCTCCCCAACCGCCTTCCGTGCGCAGTTTCCTGCATTAAGCGATGCGGGCGTTTATCTTGATAGCGCAGCCACTGCCCTGAAGCCTCAGGCGGTGATCGACGCCACGTCGCAGTTCTATAGCTTGAGCGCAGGTACCGTGCATCGCAGCCAGTTCAAATCAGCACGCGACCTGACGGAGAAGTATGAACAAGCGCGCGGCCGGGTGGCCAAATGGCTGCAGGCGGGTGATGACCGCCAGATTGTCTGGACGCGTGGCACCACGGAGGCTATCAATCTGGTAGCCAACAGCTGGCTGGCACCGCGCTTACAACCCGGTGATGAGATTGTGGTGAGCGAGGCGGAGCATCACGCCAATCTGGTGCCGTGGTTAATGGTGGCGCAAGCTGCTGGCGCGAAGGTGGTGAAATGGCCGATTGGTGCAGATCGTCTACCCGATATCCGCTTGCTGCCTGATCTACTTAATGCACGCACTAAGCTGCTGGCGATTGGGCAAATGTCGAATGTCACCGGTGGCTGCCCGGATCTGGCACAGGCAATTACCCTGGCGCATCATGTTGGCGCCAAAGTGATGGTAGATGGCGCACAGGGCGTGGTGCATGCTCCCCCCAACGTTCAGGCGCTGGACATCGACTTTTATGCCTTCTCCGCGCATAAGCTGTATGGCCCAATGGGCATTGGCGCGCTATATGGCAAAGCCGAGTTGCTGGACGAGATGGATGCGTGGCAAGGCGGCGGCAAAATGCTGACGCACGTCGACTTCGATGGCTTTACACCGCAGGCGGTGCCATGGCGGTTCGAAGCAGGCACACCCAATGTGGCTGGTGTGGTGGGCCTAAGCGCGGCGCTGGAATGGCTGTCGCATCACCACGCTGAGAAAGCAGAGATGTGGAGCCAGCAACTGGCCAGCCTCGCCGAAGAGCAATTAAGCGAGATTCCCGGCTTCCGCAGTTTTCGTTGTGGTAATGCCAGTCTGCTGGCGTTTGATATCGCGGAGATTCACCACAGCGATATTGTCACGCTGCTGGCAGAACAAGACATCGCCCTGCGCGCCGGACAGCATTGTGCCCAGCCATTAATGGCGGCACTGGGTGTCAGCGGCACCTTGCGCGTGTCATTCGCGCCCTATAATAATTTGCAGGATGTGGATGCGCTGGTGCGCGCCATGCATCATGCCGTAGACCTGTTGAGTGAATAACGTTATGACTACCCTGATCGGCCCACATCCTTTTGGCGATGTGATTACTGAAGCCAGCCTGACCGAAAAGTTTACCCATTTTCATCAGTGGGAAGATCGCTATCGCCAGTTGATCCAGCTCAGCCGCCAGTTGCCCGTTCTGGAAGATGAGGTGAAGACGGCAGCTATTGAGCTGAGCGGTTGCGAAAATCGTGTCTGGCTGAGCAGCCAACGGCTGCCGAACGGCACGCTGCACTTTTACGGTGACAGTGAAGGCCGCATCGTACGCGGTTTGCTGGCGGTGCTGCTGACGGCGGTTGAAGGCAAAACGCCAGCGGATCTGTTAGCACAAGATCCGCTGGCGTTGTTTGATACCTTAGGCCTGCGTGCGCAGCTTAGCGCCTCGCGCAGCAGTGGTTTAAAGGCGTTAGCAGATGCAGTGCAGCGCCACGCGCGGACACATCAAGCCGCCTGACGCGCCGCGCGTGCAAGGAATTTTTTCAACGCGTGCGAGACTGCGATAAAACCAAAAGTGGCGGTCACCATAGTGGCCGCACCGAAGCCCGCCGCACAGTCCATGCGTTTGGGGCCATCAGCGGTACTTTTCGAACTACAGACGCTGCCATCCAACTGCGGATAGACCAGTGCCTCAGTGGAAAATACGCAATCAATCCCTAGCTTGCCTTTGCTGTTCTTGATGACGCCAAAATCACTTTTCAGACGCTCACGCAGTTTCGCCGCCAGCGGATCCTGAATGGTTTTGGCTAAATCGCTGACCTGAATCTGCGTCGGATCGATCTGCCCGCCCGCACCGCCAGTGGTGATCAACGGAATCTTGTTACGGCGACACCAGGCAATCAACGCCGCTTTCGGGCGCACGCTGTCAATCGCATCAATCACGTAATCGAAACCCGCTGACAGTAACTCAGCGGTGTTATCCGGCGTGATGAAATCATCAATACAGATGACTTCGCACTCAGGATTTATGGCGCGAATACGCTCCGCCATCACCTCGGTTTTCGCATGTCCTACTTTGCCTTGCAGAGCGTGGATCTGGCGATTGGTGTTGGTAATGCAGACGTCGTCCATATCGATCAGCGTGATTTTACCAATCCCGGTGCGCGCTAACGCTTCGGCAGACCACGAACCGACACCGCCTATACCAATCACACAAAAATGGGCGTCGGCAAAACGCTGCAGCGCCTCTTCCCCATACAGACGTGCCGTACCGCCAAAACGTTGCCGCCAGGCATCGCTGACTACTTTCATATCAAACCTTTTGATGCGGTGCGCATGAATGCGCACCCTACAGAAACAGTGATGGACGCGTTGGATCGCGAAGACTGTCGACCCATGGCAAATCAGCTGAATACTCCCGCTGATTTGCCGCAGAGAAGAATATCAATTCGCCCCGATAATCAGTGAACCATTATTGCCATTTTGCGGATTACTAAACAGCGGTTGTCCTGCTCCAGGCGCGGCTTTCAGCACCCAAACGCGGCCATAGTGGTTGTAGAATCCGGCAAGGTGCGCAGCGTCCGGACCGACACCCTGATAGATGTCGAAGTGCTGGCCTTTAATCGCCCCACCCACATCCAGTGCCACCATCAGGCGCATCTCATACTTGCCGTTAAATTTGCCCTTCTCGTTCAACTGCGGCACTTCCGCTAACAATGCCGTGCCTGCGGGAATCAATGAACGATCGGATGCCACCGAGGCTTTGGCAATCAGCGGCACCGCACTGGCACCGCGCACCGGCACGTACTCTTCCGGCTTAAAGAACACGAAGGATTGGTTGGTTTCCAGCACATCACGCACTTGTTCCGGCGTATGTTCTTGTGCCCACTGACGAATCGCCTGCATCGACATATCTTCACGCTTCACTTCACCGCGATCGATCAGCTCTTTGCCGATGCTGTGGTAGGCCCAGCCATTTTTGCCGCCGTAGCCGAAGAAGCGCAGTGGACGACCGTCACCGAAGTCAACGTAACCGCTGCCCTGCACGTCCATCATAAAGTTGTCGATCAGCGAGTTGCTCCAGGCAATCACGTAACGATCATCAAGTCCGCCACTGTATATAGAAGCACGGCTCGGCAACTTCTGACCGCGTGTGCGCGGTGGCATGCGGTAAATGGGATACTGGAACTCTCCCTGACGCGTGTAGCGTGCTTCCACCACTGGCGTGTAGTAGCCGGTAAACTGCACGTTACCGTAGTTATCAGTGCCTTCCATCTGATAAGCGTTAAGGCCAAACTGGCTCAGCTGACGGGTATCCGCGCCGGAGAGCAACCAGTTCTGGATGGCGCTGTAAGTGCCGGTGTTGCGACTGTATAAGCCGCTTGAGGCACTCTGAATCTGCTGGATCTGCACACCAAAATCTCTGCCATTCACCGGACGCCCTTTGGCATTCGGTTCATTGACCAGCCCGAGCGGTTGCTCCAGCTTGCCATCGATATATTGCTGACCACGGTCAGTCGGTTTCGAACTACAACCCGCTAACAGCGCGAGAAACGCGCCAGTAAGTGCATACTTCGCCCAATGTCCTTTCATCACTTTCTCTTTTTCTCGGTTATTTGCACCGCGACGATAGCAAAGGGGCAGAGAGAATGAAATCCGCCACGAGATACCGCGCTCACATCTGTACAATTAATCGCCCAATGGCACTATTAATCACCAACTGGCTGTAAATTTAAGGCTTTAACACAAAAAGAGGTTGCATCGCCGCGCGTCGAGAGTATAGTGCGCATCCACGGACGCGGGGTGGAGCAGCCTGGTAGCTCGTCGGGCTCATAACCCGAAGGTCGTCGGTTCGAATCCGGCCCCCGCAACCAATTGTCTAAAGAAGAATACAATGTGAAAAGTCGCTTAACGCGGCAGACGGACGCGGGGTGGAGCAGCCTGGTAGCTCGTCGGGCTCATAACCCGAAGGTCGTCGGTTCGAATCCGGCCCCCGCAACCAATTACAGATAAGCACCTTAACGGGTGTTTTTTTGTTTTTGGCTTCCCGTAAAAAAGCGGCACAGCGGCCGCCCTCTTCTTAGCGACGCGCCAGCACCGCACCTTTATCGAAATACGCTTTAATCCCATGCAGAATCGCCTCAGCCACCTGATGCTGATAACGCGGTGTGCGCAGCTTTCGCTCCTCCTCGACGTTGCTGATAAACGCAGTCTCCACCAGAATCGATGGAATATCCGGGGCTTTGAGCACCGCAAACCCCGCCTGATCCACCGTGCGTTTATGCAGATGATTGATGTGACCCATACGCGATAACACCTCTTTGCCGAATTTCAGGCTATCGCTAATGGTCTGCCGCTGCACCATGTCGAACATGGTGTGATCCAGATAGCGGTCACCGCTCATGCTTACACCACCAATCAGATCTGATTCGTTCTGGGTCTGCGCCAGGAAGCGTGCAGCCGTAGACGTTGCACCGCTGGTCGAGAGCGCAAACACCGACGAACCCCGCGCCGCACGGCTGGTAAAGGCATCGGCATGAATCGAGACAAACAGATCGGCACGCTGTTTACGCGCTTTCGCTACCCGCACGCGTAGCGGGATAAACACATCCTCGTTACGCGTCATATAGGCTTTCATGTTGCGCTCTTTGTCGATCAACGCCTTCAGGTAGCGACCAATCTTTAGCACAATGTCTTTCTCACGCGTTTTGTATTTGCCATGCGCGCCGGGATCTTCGCCGCCGTGGCCAGGATCGATCATGATGATGATCGGACGATCGCGCCCCGCTTTGCCCGGTAAAGGCGCTTGCGCCGGCTGATCGCGCTCAAGGTCGCCCTGGTTGTAATCGTTCAGTAACGCCAGTAGCGGATCCTCTTCCGGCGAGGGCTGGCTCGGATAGAGATCGACCACTAAGCGATGTTTGATGCCCGCAACCGGTGCCAGCGTGAAGATCTTCGGTGCAACGTTGCGCTTCAGTTCCAGCACCACGCGCACCGTGTTGGCATCAAACTGGCCAACTCGCGCATGTTTGATATAGGGATCGTCAACGCGCACTTGCTTATCCACCCCTTTCAGAACCGGATTGATATGCAGGTTATCGATGTCGATCACCAGGCGATCGGGATTGCTCAAAGTGAACTGTTTGTACTTTAGGGGAACATTCGATTCCAGCGTCACGCGGGAGTATGTTGACGAAGGCCAGATGCGCACCGCCACAATATGCTGACTGGCTGCCAGCCCGGTTCGCGTTACGCTTAATAGCATGAGCGCACCTGCGCCCTGCAATAATCGTCGTCGTGTAAAAGCCTGAGACATGCCGCTCCAACTGCCGTGTAGTGTCTAAAATATCGTCAATTGACGAAAGGAAGGCGAAAACTTTGCTTAGCAAGCCGTGGGTTGTTTTGCCAGAAAAACCAGATAATGCAGGCTGTTAGCATGGGTTGCATCAGGAAAATCGTAAAGTAACGTCAGGCCCGGCGCTTGCAATAGTCGGCAAAAGAGCATAAAAATACACAAATTACGAATAAACATTCATAGAGGGTTTGCCGTGAAGGAACGTAGTACTGAACTGGTTCAGGGTTTTCGCCATACCGTTCCCTATATAAATGCCCACCGTGACAAGACCTTTGTCATCATGCTTGGCGGCGAAGCTATCGAGCATGAGAACTTTTCCAACATCGTTAACGACATTGGCTTGTTGCATAGTCTCGGCATTCGCCTGGTGGTTGTCTATGGTGCCAGACCGCAGATTGATGCCAGCATGGCGCAACAGCAGCTGGAACCGATTTACCACAAACATACGCGCGTTACTGATGCTCAATCACTGGAACTGGTGAAGCAGGCCGCCGGACGTTTGCAACTCGACATTACCGCGCGACTGTCGATGAGCCTGAATAACACCCCACTGCAAGGCGCGCACATCAACGTGGTGAGCGGTAACTTTATTATTGCCCAGCCGCTGGGCGTCGATGATGGCGTGGACTACTGCCACAGCGGCCGTATTCGTCGTATCGATGAAGAAGCCATTCATCGTCAGCTGGATAATGATGCCATTGTGCTGCTCGGCCCAGTCGCGGTGTCGGTGACGGGTGAAAGCTTTAACCTGACATCCGAAGAAGTGGCCACGCAGTTGGCGATCAAGCTAAAAGCCGAGAAAATGATTGGCTTCTGCTCTGAACAAGGCGTCACCAACCGCGAAGGCACCATTATCTCTGAGTTGTTCCCCAACGAAGCGCAGGCACGTATTGATGAGATAGAAAACGACGGTGATTTCCTGTCGGGCACCGTGCGTTTCCTGCGTGGCGCGGTGAAAGCCTGCCGCAGCGGCGTACGTCGTAGCCACCTGATCAGTTATCAGGAAGATGGCGCATTGATTCAGGAACTGTTCTCGCGTGACGGTATTGGTACGCAGATTGTGATGGAGTCCGCTGAGCAGATTCGTCGCGCCACCATCAACGATATTGGCGGCATTCTCGAATTGATTCGCCCGCTGGAGCAGCAAGGCATTCTGGTGCGTCGTTCGCGCGAGCAGTTGGAAATGGAGATCGACAAATTCACCATTATTCAGCGCGACAATCTGACCATCGCTTGTGCCGCGCTCTATCCTTTCCCGGATGAGCAAATTGGTGAAATGGCCTGCGTAGCGGTGCATCCCGATTACCGCAGCTCTTCACGCGGCGAGCTGTTGCTGGAGCGTGTGGCGCTGCAGGCACGCCAGATGGGGTTGAAGAAGCTGTTTGTGCTGACCACCCGCAGTATTCACTGGTTCCAGGAACGCGGCTTTACGCCGGTTGATATTGAATCACTGCCGGAGAGTAAGAAGCAGATGTATAACTATCAGCGCCGTTCGAAAGTGCTGATGGCGGATTTGCGCTAACGGCGGTGAATGCGGCAGAAGAGCAGAGAATGTCAGGCTGCGCTAGAAGGTCTGGAATTGCCCAACGCATTTGACTGATAACGTTGTAAGGATGCGCATCCACGCGCATCCAATAAAACATCTGCATTGACCTGAGGTCGGTTTCTTTACCGACCTCAACTCTTGCTCAGAATGACTCCCCCGCTTAACCGATCCAGCAATCCACTGCGGCGCTGGGTGCGTAACTGCACCGCACGGCGAAACACGCTTTCATCGCTGTAGAGCGTTAACTGCTTGCGCGCACGGGTAATGGCGGTGTAGATCAGTTCGCGAGTGAGCACCGGTAAAAACTGCGCCGGCATCACCAGTGCAGTATGGTCAAACTCCGACCCCTGCGATTTATGCACCGTCATCGACCAGGCCGTATCATGCGCCGGTAACCGGCTCGGCTGCACCGCTTTAATGCTGCCATCGGGTAACGGGAAGAAAACCTTCAGTAGCCCTTCGTCATCTAACAAAGTCATCCCGATATCGCCGTTAAACAGCCCAAGTGCACTGTCATTGCGTGTCACCATCACCGGGCGCCCCTGATACCAGCGGCTGCCACCCTGTGGACGACGAATCAGCTGCAGCTGCATCAGTTTTTGCTCAATACGCTGATTCAATCCCTGCACGCCAAACGGCCCTTCTCGCAGTGCGCACAGCAGTTGATATCGCCCAAATGCGTGCAGTATCTCTGCGGGCTGTGCTCGCTGGCTCACCAGCCGCAGGAACGGACGGTAGCCTTCCGCGATATCATTCAGCATTGCCTGATAGGCCTCGCCATCATTGAGTGGCTGGCGTGATATATCGCTGAAGCCCGCGTTAAATGCAGCCTCAACCGCCTTTGGCTCGCCTGCATTGACCGCAGCCGCCAGCTTGCCGATGCCCGAGTTAGCATCGAAGCGATAGCTCTTGCGTAATAAGCAGATGGCGTCTCGCACGGCTGGCGCGCTGTCATCATCGTGGCCTTCAACCTGGCAACCGGTTAACGCACTCAGCTGGGCGGCACGCGCGACGCTGTATCCCGCTTCCGCACAGCGGCAAATATCGCCCAGTACCGCACCGGCTTCTACTGACGCCAACTGGTCGCGGTCACCAAGAAAAATCACGCGCGCCTGGGGTGGCAGTGCGGCGATGAGATTGGCCATCATGCCCAAATCAACCATTGAGGCTTCATCCACCACCAGCACATCCAGATGCAGCAGGTTACCGGCGTGATAGCGCAAGCGCTGGGTTTCGGGCTGGGCACCGAGCAAACGGTGCAGCGTGGTAGCTTCCGCAGGGAAGCGTTGGCGCTCAATGTCACTGACCGGCAGTTTTTGCAACGCTTTACCGAGCGATTCGGTTAAACGCGCCGCCGCTTTGCCGGTCGGGGCTGCCAACTGAATGCGCAGCGCGCCGTGGCTCAGGCGAATCAAGGACGCCAGCAGTTTTGCCACGGTGGTGGTTTTCCCGGTGCCGGGGCCGCCTGAGATCACCGCCATTTTCTGCGTTAGCGCCACCGCCGCCGCGATTTTTTGCCAGTCATCTGGCTCGGTACCAAACAGGTTATCCAGTACAGCACGCACCTCTCCATCAGGAAATGCCTGCGGAGCAGACTGCGCCTGAAAGAAACGCGCCACCTGCCCTTCATGGTGCCAGAGACGATGCAGATAAAGACGGCCTTCGGTTAGTACAATCGGTGCTGCCTGCTCGTTGTTGCTGTCGCTCAGAGCAGGCCAGCCAGCCAGAATTTGCGTCCAGTCCTGCGGTTCGCCCGCCGCCAGCCAGATGGCCTGCGCCAGTTCAGGGTGACGGCCCTTGAATAACCCTTCACGGCTCAACTGTGACAGCGGTAAACAGACGTGCCCCTCACCCGCTTCCGCACTGAGACAGGCAGCCGCAAGGAGGCGTGCTGGCTGCGTGTCATCCGCCAGTAACAGTGCGAACTGAACATCCAGTGAACGCAGTAAACGCAGCTCAACCGCCTGTTGCAATAGCGCTGTAATGCCATTCATGCCGTGGCTCCCTGCCCGCGAAACAGGCTATCCAGTTGTGAAACAAAATCCAGAGTTGGCCGTGTGTGGAATACGCCGTTGGCCGGTGAAGTGCCATCCATGCCACGCAGGAACAGATAAAACACGCCGCCAAAGTGCTGCTCATAGTCATAATCTGCCAGGCGATGTTGCAGATAGCGATGCAGCGCCAGCGTGTAGAGCTGATATTGCAAATCATAGCGGTGGTCGATCATCGCCTGTCTCATCGCTGCTGGCGTATAAGCTTCGTGGCTGTCGCCCAGCCAGTTGGATTTGTAATCCAGCAGGTAGTATTTGCCTTGCCAGCGGAACACCAGGTCAATGAAGCCTTTCAACATGCCCTGCACCTGACGAAAATCGAGCGGCGGCGCATCGGACGATAAAGCATCCTGACGGATCAGCGCATCCAGATCATTCGCGGTCAGCAAACCGTCAATCGGCAAGTAGAAGCCCATCTCCACGAGTCGATCGCTGGCCTGTACCTGACCGAGCTGTATCCCCTGATCGTTGAGCGGCGTGCTCACCACGCGCGCGATCCAATCAGTCAGCATCGGTTGCCAGTACAATGGATACCCATTCTGCTGCAGATGCTGCTCCAGCAATGCCGCCGTGGGAGGCTGAGGAAAATCGAGTGATTCGAACAGTTCATGCAGGAAAGTCCCTGGTGCGGCGCCGCGTGGAAAATGGTGCGGCGTCATTGCGGCTTCAGCGATCTCTTCCTGCTGTTCTTCGCCTGCGGCTTCCAGATCGAAACGCGGCATCACATCAAGTAGTCGCTGGCTACCGTGTTGCTGCAAGCCGGAGTAGCTGGTGACGCGCCAGGGTTCCACCAGCGTGCGGCTAACGGTGCGGGCAGCCAATGTGTCATGAGCGGGATCAGGCGCTTGCCAGCGTTCGGCCCCCAGATCCTGCACGTACATCACCTCGGTACCCGCGACATTGTGCTGATTGAGTAAAGCGCCCAGTTGTTCCGCTGTCGCCGCTTCACCGCGCTGTAATAGATGGCCCAGAGCGCTTTTGTGCAGATCGCTCTCACCTTCTTTTTTACGCGTACCGCGAAACAGCGGTGCCACGCCGACGCTGCAGTGATACACCGAACGGGTGAGTGCCACGTACAGCAAGCGCAGATCTTCGGCCAAACGCTCCTGCTCGGCCATCGCCAGGCTTGCATCATCGGCCTGCAGATCCAGCACCGCTTCAAAGTTGTCGCGATCGTGATACAGCGCGGTATCCGCCTCGCGGAACCCGGCGGCAAACGGCAGCCACACCAGCGGATATTGCAGTCCTTTAGATTTATGGATGGTGACGATCTGCACCAAATGGCGATCGCTTTCCAGACGCAACTGCTGGCTGGACGATTGACTGTCCGGGCTGGCAATCTGCTGCGCCAGATAGCGCACCAATGCATGCGGGCTATCGAGCTGTGCCGCTGCCTCCTGCATCAGCTCGCCCAGATGCAGCAAATCGGTCAGGCGGCGTTCGCCATTTTCTGAGGCAAGCAGATTTTCTGCCAACTGACGTTCCTGCATCAGCTGGCGCAGCATGGGTAATACGCCACGCTGCTGCCACAGCAGTTGCCAGCGGGCAAAGGTCTCTACCAGTTCATCCCAGCCGCGCGCATCTTGATCCAATGCATCCAACTGTGCCGCATCAAAGGCAAACAGCGAGGTGGCGAGCGCCGTGCGCAGCATGCGCTCCTGTTCGGGTGCCAGTACCGCCTGCAATAACCACAGCAACTCGCGCGCTTCCGGCGTGGTGTACACGCTGTCGCGATTCGATAAATAGACCGAGGGAATGCCAAGCTGGTTGAGTGCTTCACGGATGAGATTGGCTTCGTTGCGGCTTCGCACCAGCACCGTAATGTCCGATGCCTGCACTGGGCGCTGCGCGGCCGCTCTACCCAGCAATGCACGCTGTTGCTGCCCTGCCTGTAACCAGTGGCTGATATCAGCCGCACACTGTCGTGCTAACGCCTGCTGATAATCGCCTACACTGCACCCGTCTCCCGGCAACAGCCAAAAACGCAGTGCCGCTTGCTCCTGGTGATCAAGGGTTAGTGAGAGCGTCTGATTCGGTTCAGCGAAGCGCACCGGCAAGAAAGGGATGGCATCAAAGACAAAGGGCGAATCGAGCCGAGTGAACAGCTGATTGACGCTCTCCACCATCGCTGGCGAAGAGCGCCAGTTTGTGTCCAGGGTGTAATGTGCGCTCACTTCATTGCGCGCGCGAATATAGGTAAAGATGTCTGCGCCACGAAAGGCGTAAATAGCCTGTTTTGGATCGCCAATTAACAGCAATGCATGGTCAGGCTGATTGCCGTAGAGCGTACGGAAAATGCGGTATTGCTGCGGATCGGTATCCTGAAACTCATCAATTAACGCCACCGGGAAACGCTGACGAATCGCCTGCGCCAGCATATCTCCTGCTGGCTGCTGTAAAGCATCATCCAGCCGACTCAGAAGATCATCAAAACCCAGCAGCGCCTGTTGGCGTTTCTCTTTCCGCACGGCGGCGCGGATGTCCACCAGCGCGCGCGCAATCAGCAAATCGCGCAGTGAAATGGGCTGGGACAGAAACAGGTCGATGGCCGCAAACAGGGCATGGTGCGGAGGATGGCCTTTTTTGGTTTTCTCCTCCAGCACCCGTTGACCAAAGCGCGCCAGCTCTGCGGGTACCTGGTAATCCAGGGTTTCACTCTGTGCCCAGAAACTGATTTTACTCACCCACACCGGCAGATTTTTACTGCTGTAGCTGCGTTTGTCCACGTCGGACTGTCCCACCAGCGTCAGCACCTCTTCACCCACCGCGCGCCACTCGGCTTTCATCGCGTTAATGCGCGCCAGGTTTTCGTTGTGGCGCATCGTCAGCGTTTCGTCGTCAGCGGGCGCTAAACGTAGGTGAGGTGATTCGCCTTGCAGCCATGGCCGCAACGTCGCCAGCAATTGCTCCGGGCCATTCCACTCACTGACAATCACGCGGGCGATATCCAGCGAGAGTGGATAACAGTGGCGACGCCAGAAATCGGCAGTGGCCTGACGCAGCAGTTGCTGTTCATCTTCAATCAGCTGCTGTTCAAACAGCATGCCGGATTCAAAGGCGTTGAGATTGAGCATGCGCTGACAAAAGCCGTGGATGGTAAAGATCGCCGCTTCATCCATCTGCCGCTCTGCAGCCAGCAGCAGCGATGCCGCTTCTGCTGGTTGCGGCATCTCCTGTAGCAACTGCATCAGCATCGGATTGCGGCTGGTACCGCGAATGCAGGCCAGCCGCAGCTCATGGATGTTGGCACGGATACGTCCGCGCAACTCTGCGGTGGCCGCCTCGGTAAAGGTCACGACCAGAATTTCTTCGACCGACAGTGGCCGGGCATAGGCATTTTGCCCGCCCAGCCCCAACAAAAGCCGCAGATAAAGCAGACCAATAGTGAAGGTTTTGCCGGTTCCGGCAGACGCCTCAATCAGCCGCTCGCCACGCAACGGCAGCGTCAGCGGATTAAGCGGTTCTGGCGGCTGAATCAGGCTCATTGCGCGTCACTCTTAACCGGTAGGGATTGCTGTAGCTTCTCCACCTGATCCCAGGTTGTGAAGCTTGGCAGAGGTGCATAATCATCTTTGGTGGCGCCATCGTGGCTGCCGCCAATCTGCGAAATCATCGCCATGCCCTGCTGTTCCAGCACCGCTTTATGGAAGAAATCGGCCACGCCCTGCGGCGTGAGCTTTTGAATCTGCTCGATGGCTTTTTCACGCGTATCGAAAGCAAAATTCTGCCGGTTAAAGTCACGACTGTAGCGATTCGCTTCTTCATCCAGAGTTTGCGGGCGCTGTTTTAAGTCGTTGATCAGCGCCTGCTGATACTGGGCAAAATCTTCCGGTTTCATATCGCGCAGGCGTTGCTCAGCTTGCGGATAAAACGCCTCAAAGCGCTGCATCAGATAGGCCGGCTGCTTGCTGTTGCTTTGCAGCAGGAAGCCAATCCCCCACTGGCGACCAATCGGCATCTGATACGAGAACACCGCATAGCCCAGCTGTTCCTGGGTGCGCAGTTGGTTATAGAACCAGGGTTGGACAATCTGGCTCAACATGGTGCTGTTGGCCATGCTTTGATACTCGTCGTAACCCAGTGGCACGTAGAGGGCTGCCAGTGCAGAATCCGTGCTGCTTCCTGCGGTTTGCAGGTTGGCCTTCATGGCTTTATCGATCACCACGTAATCGCTGTGCCAGTAACTGTGACCATCGCTGTGCAACTGCTGTTGCAGATCGGTGCCCAGCTGTTTAACGCGATCGGCGGAGAGGTTGCCCACCACCATCATTTCCGGCGTGGCGTTGCGCAGTAAGGCATCACGGTAATCCGTCACGTCTTTCAACGTCAGGTCTTTCACCAACTTGCGGCGCGTCTCACGCTGGGTATACGGCAGCTGTGACAGCATCTGCATCGGCTGAATCGCCTGCTCGAAGGCTTTGCCCTTCTCGGCTGCTTCCAGTCGATCCAGATACCAGGATTTCGCCTGTTCCAGTTGCTGTGCGTCCGGCTGGAAGCTGGCATAGCCCTCAACCAGTTTTTTCAGTAACTCCGGCAGACGCTGGGTAAAACCACTGGCGCTGAACACAATGCCGTCATCTTCACCGGTAGAAAAACTGATCCCCCCCACTGACGCTTGCGAGTTCAGCTCATCCAGCGCCACGCTGGAGAGATAATCATTCAGACCAAACAACACCTGCTGACGCGCGTCGCTTATTGCCGCTTTGTTGCGCAGTGCCAGAGTAATGGCTGCCTTTGGTTCACTGGCGTAGAACTGGCTTGGCATCCAGTAGATGCGCATGCTGTCACCGTCGGTCAGCGCCACCGGATGCGTATACGTTTTGCCATCGCCAGGCATAATGGAGAAATCAGAAGGGATGTACGGATTCAGCGTCGGCATCGACAGTTGGATCTGCGCGCCGCGCTGCTGCCAGTCACTGAACTGTGCATCACTGATTTTATCGACCTGATAAGGCGCATTCACAAAATAGGCTTCTTTGTTGTGCGGCTCATTTGGGCTGATATACCAGATGCGGGCATTTTGCGGTGTCATCTCATCCAGACGAGATTTGATCGCCGCCGGATCAAAGTTATCCGCGAGATAAGGTGCATCCAGCGTATGATCCACCGGCACGCGCAGCATGGTATCCACTAACCATTCAATGTAATCCATGTCACGGGTGATCGACGGATAGCGGAAATCCAGCGCCAGCACATGCGACACCTCATCGAAATAGCCCTTATCGATGCCTTTACTACGCAGCATGTCGAGGTAGCTAAAGATCGCCGCCACCACTTCATCACGCTGTGCCAGGCCTTTGTCGGTCAGGGAGACCGTGATGGCAAACACGCCGCTGTTGCGGTCCGTCATCGGATCGGCACCGGCATTCACACCGTCGGCCAGCCCCTGCTTTTGCAGCCAGTCGTTAAGGGTGTTTTTACTGCGGTTGCCCAGGATGTAACTGATCAACGTATCGGTTTTGCTGCGGAAGTGGTCGCTGTTGTTGGCGATGCGGAATTCAACTTTCAGCTGTTTACGCGGTTGGGCGGGCACGTAGTGGATGATGATGCCTTTCTGCGCATCGGTTACCACCGGCACTTCGATTTTCGGCACGATGGCCTGATGGTTAGCCACTCGTCCAAAAGTCTGGACCGCAATGTCGGCCATTTCTGGCAGCGATTTGTTGCTGTATATCACCGCTTTCATCAGATTGGCGGAATAGTGGCTGTGATAAAAATCCGTCAAGGCCTGATGCAAATTGCTGTCTGGCTTATCGCGCAGCGTATCAAGGTTGCCGCCTGAGTAGCGGGAAGCTGGATGCGCTGGGTTCAGGGTTTCCGCCCCGACCTGCGCCATACGCAGGCCGTCGCGCGAACGCGCCATAGTGAGTTCTGCATTAACTGCATGACGCTCACGATCGGCGTTGACCGGATCGAGCAAAGGCTCTGCAATAGCATCGGCCAGGCGATCCACCGCCGGTTGCAGTGCATCATTCTCCACTTCCAGATAGAACGCGGTGCGATAAGACGCGGTACTGGCATTGTGACTGCCGCCGTGCTTTTTCAGGAATTCGGCCAGATTATCCGGTTGCGGATAGCGTTTTGAGCCCATTAACACCATATGTTCGGTATAGTGCGCCAGCCCAAGCTGCTGATTGGGATCGTCCAGCGAGCCGATAGGCAACGTCAGTGCGGCCAGTGATTTAGGCGCTTCTTTGTCCGACACCAGCAACACCGTCATACCGTTAGTCAGCGTGATGGCCTGATAACTGCGCGGATCGTGATCGCTTTTTCGAATCGTTTCATTGATGGGCTGCCAGCCGCGATCGCTATCGGCAAAGGCATTCAGCGCCAGCATGCTCAGCAGCAGCGCTCCAATCCAGCGTGCGTAAATCCGCATTTAAACCCCTTTCTTTACCCTTTACCGCTGGCTGTGTGCCCAGCGGCGCAATAGACAACTTTTTATGATTTTGGGAACACCCGCAAAAGCGGCGTTACCCGATTGCTATTCATCATCTTGATGCGCAAGGCGCACCGGTAAATACCACTGGCGAGCGGCGGCAACAATCAGCTGCACCGCCTCATCATCCAGCGTACGGCTCAGGCGCTGCAAATAAGGATCGCTGCCTTCGCCCTCCACCTGAAAACCACCCTGCCAGGCTTGCAGCAATTTGTTAAATGCTTTTTTCTGCGTGGCGTCATCGTCCAGCAACTGTCCGGATTTTCGATCAAAACTGGCATCCAGCCAGGCGCCACCCGATTTGTTCAACAACATCAGCGGTTCCATCATCCCCGCCTGATAAGCCGCCACGTATTCACTCAACAGGGACAGCGCGGGTTCAGCGTCGATGGCTTTAAAACGCCAGCGGCTCTGTTTGCGCCCGTACATGCGGCTTTCTCCTTTGCCGCCTAACGCGCAGTACACCAGATGCTCCAGCCACAATAGCAGGCCATCGTTCATGTTCAGCACACCCGGACGCCAGCGTAACAATCCATCAGCTTGTACCTGGGTTAACCAGCCGGTCAACTGCACCCCATTCAACGGCAGATTGATTTCCCAACTCTCTGCGGGCTGGCGCTGTCCACTCACTTCGGCGGCCACTTCCTGCATCTCTTCGGTCTGGCTCTGCCAGAAAAGTTCCCCAAAAGCACCATATGGCAGATTGCCTGCTGCACGATGACGTGCATAAAGCTGCGCGGGATCATCACCGTTGACCAGGGTATTCAGTAGCTGAGCATTGATTTGATAACGCTCCAGACTATCCGGGGCAAACGGCTCGCTGTCCGGCAATTCGCTCTCTTCCATCCAGAAAGCCACGCCCAGCCGCTGCTGGAACCAGGCCCGTACCGGATGACGCCAGAAGCGCAGCAATTGCTCCAGCGAGAGCGTTTCCAGCGGCAGTGGCGGCAACCGTTGCACAAAGTCTGGCTGCGCCACGCCACTGCCGGTGGCAGCGGGCAACCATTCTGCCGCGAAGCTCTGGCCGTAAGCGTCAGGGCGGAAGTTCTCAGCTGCAAAGGGCATGCGGCTGTGGAGCTTCTGTAAATGTTCACGAACACGCTGCTCGCTGACGTCGGGTTCGCACGCTTCATCGCCTGGCAGACAAAAACTCTGACCAAGATAATCCACCAACTCCGTCACCAGCACGGAGGGAAAACGCTCGGTGTTGTCCTGGATTGCACGACCGATATAGCTGATGTAGAGCTGATGCTGTGCAGAAATCAGGGCTTCCAGGAACAGGTAGCGGTCATCATCACGGCGGCTACGATCGCCTTTGCGTGCCTGCTGCTGCATCAGGTCAAAACCGAGCGGCGCCAACGTGCGTGGATAGACGCCATCGTTCATCCCCAGCAAACAGACGACTTTGAACGGAATGGAACGCATTGGCATCAGGGTACAGAAGTTAATCGGCCCGGCAAGGAAGCGCTGGCTAATACGTTGCTGATCAAGGCGCGAGCGCAACTCATCACGTAATAAGGTCACAGGAATCGGCTGCTGATAGTCAGCCTGCATGCCCTGTTCAATAATTTGTTTCCACTGGGTTTCAACCAGCAGTAACGCCGCGTCACTTTCGGCATCGCCGTTGAAAAAGTTGTCAATCAGCTCACGGCACAGCGGCAGCCATTCTGGCAGCGTACGCTCGCCGGCCAATCGGGTGCGCCATGCTTCGAGGCGAGAGAGTAATTCGGCCAGATGTCCGGCAAGTTCGGCAATCAATCCACTGGATTCGTCGTAAGGCAGAATGCCCTGCCAGTCACCGTTACGACTTTCCAGTGCGTAGCCCAATAGCATTCGCTGTAAACCAAAGCGCCAGGTATGTTGGCCGGTGGCGGGCAGTGCCAATGCTTCGACGCTGGCATCATCCAGCCCCCAGCGAATACCGGATTCCATCACCCAGCGACGCAGCAGGCGCAGACCGCTTTCATCCACCGAAAAGCGCTGCGCCAGCGCAGGGACTTCCAGCAGCGCCAGTACCTCTTCAGAAGCGAAACGGCTGTCCGGTAATGCCAGCAAGCTCAGCAGGGCCAGAATTGCCGGATGTGCCTGGCTGGCGCGGCGATCCGAGATGGCAAACGGCAGATAACGATCCGCAGGCGCACTGGCAAACGCCGCCTGAATGAATGGCGCGTAGCTATCGATATCCGCCACCATCACGATGATGTCGCGCGGTTTAAGATCGGGATCGGCCTCCATCAGCGCCAGCAGATGATCCTGTAACACTTCCACCTCACGCTGAGCGCTATGACACACCTGCAGCGTGATGGTGCGATCGTCAGGATCGAGCACCCGTTTTTTGTGGCTGTTACCCAGTTCATCGGCGTGCAAACCGATCACGGCGTGGTCATCCAGGTTGAGCAGATCGGCTTGCAGACTGTGTAGCAAGCTGTCCTGCGGCATCTCAACAAAGGCATCAATATCGTTGGCGGCGGATTCCATCTGACTGAGCAGGAACAGGTTATCGCGCCCGAGTTTGCCCCAGGAGGCCAATAACGGATTGGTGAGTTGTTGCTCGCCGAGTTCGTTGAACAGCGTCGGTGCTGCTTCGGGATCGCGGAACAGCGGCTGTGCCTCTTCAGACTGCATGCGGCGACGCTTGCGGCTCTGCAATTTCGCGAGGAACGCGTAATCCTGAATATCGCCCCAGTAGTGGCGGCAGGGATTGGTAAACAGCAGATGAATATCGATATGGCGGCCGAGCGCTTCCAGAGCCTGCAAATAGACGGGCGGCAACGCAGAGATACCACAAATAAACACGCGCTGCGGCAACCCCGCTGGTGCCGTCGTTGCCTGCTCCAGCGCGTGGATAAAGCGCGCATATAGGTTGGCACGGTGCCACATCGGCTGGCCCAATTGTTCGGTGAACGCCACCAGATCGCGCCACAGCGGGGCCTGCCACTGCTGGGCATCGCTCAAGCCGTCGATGAGTTCTCCGCGCTCCCAACTGTTGAGCCAGTCAGATCGATACACCAGATACTGGTCAAACAGATCGGCAACGCGGGCGCTGAGTTGATACAGCTTGCGCTTGTCATCGTCATCATTGAGGTAGTGACGCAACGGCTGAAACGCCTCCTGCTCCAGCAAGGTGGGCAAGCGATGCATCAATTTCCAGCTCATGCTGGATTTGGTGAAAGCGCTCTCCTCTGGAATGCCGGGCAGCACTTTGACAAAAATGTTCCAGATAAAGGTCGCAGGGAGCGGAAAGTCGATGTTCGCTGCAATACCAAAACTGTTTGCCAGTTCCATCTGCAGCCACTGCGCCATGCCGGGGCTCTGCACCAGCACCTGTTCGGCCGCGAACGCATCGTTCAGCGGCTGGTTTTCAATCAGAATACCTGCCAGATTTTTCAACAGATCAAGCTGATTGGAGTGGTAAACCCGGAACATAAATCTCCTTGAGAGGGAAAACAGCGCAGCCTGGTCACTCTACCCTGTATCGCTAACGATGCCTATCGCCGAGGTCACCTTAGTGACAATTGAGCTGAGCCAGGCTGGCGCTGCGTTGTTGCGAGCCCGTCACCGTGATGCGCTCCAGCACGCATCCTATGCCCACACTCTGCTGCTGACGCTCGATGTGCCAGCCCGCCACCTCACGCCCCAGCAAGGCTTGCCCGGCAACCTGCCACGCCTGGCGCTGCTGCCACTGTTGACTAAACCCAAAGGCCAGCGCTCGATGGTATTGCAACAGCGTGCTGATGGTCATCGCCAGTAGCAGCATCGCCACCAGCGTTTCAGCCAGGCTAAAGCCCTGCTGATCCTTCCTGCGGCTGGCAGTGCTCCGGTTTAGACAATGGACAGTAGTCAATCCAGCCGTGCGCCCGGGGATGCAGCCGATGGCTGCGTGGCGAGACCCATTGCCAGAGGCGGAGTTCACTCTTTTCATCCTGACCCGATAACAGCGCATTACCCTCCTCCGTATGTAATAAGCAGCTTAACCACTGGTGTACGGACTGTTGCTGACATTGCCAACCGGACGCTGCAGGCCAACTCTGCATCAGCCCCCATTGCAGCGCAGCCTGTGCTTGCGCAAAATCTTGATGATACTGCTGTGTATCGGCCACCAGCACCATGCCCTGTGACAACTGCGTGCGCGTGGCATGAAGCGTCAGACTGCCGAGCAGTAACAGCATCAACACCATGCCCAACGTACTGTTGCCGTGCTGACTCATAAATTTCGTCCTTCAATCCAGTGCTCAACCTGCAGGCTTTGCGCACCCGCTCGACCCGTCAGATGGAGAACTAACCGGGTTCCTTGCCGCACCACGTTGAAATGCTCAATCGTGAGAAAAGCGGGATCGGTCAGGCGCTCCCAACCGTTGCCGTTGCAGCTATCCACCGCGCGCTGCATTTCCAGTTGCCCACTGCGCAATCGATAGCCGTAAAAGTCACTGTCACTGCTGCCCACATCTTCCCAGCGCCCATTGCTGTTTTCATCCCAGCGCAGCAGGACACAGCTGCCACCAGCAGCGAGCGTGAGCGCCGGTCCACTGCATTGCCCGCGACAATATCCCGCGCGCTGTAACGCCTTTTGCAGCGTATGGGAAAGCTGCTGTAGCTCCTGTTGCAACTGCACACGCTGCTGCAGGCGCAGATTTTGTTCCAGCAGCAGCGGCAAGAACCGGCCCACGCTGACCATTAATATTGCCCCTACCGCCAGCGCAATCAGCATCTCCAACAGGCTGAAGCCGGCCTCCGCTATTCGCACCCTTTTTCTCCCGCCTGACAGACGCGAAGGCGTGCTCGTGCAGAGATAATCACCCGCCAGCGACCGACCGCGCTTTCAACCTCAATGCTGCCAGGCCGCGCCACGTCACGCCGCCCAAAGAAACCCGGCTCACCGATGATCGCGCTGAAGCGCACCCCGGTGTGCGGCGGCGCTAACCTCCAGCGTGAAGGCAGCTCACAGCCCTCCGACGGTTTTACCCCCACGCCGAGGCAGCCGCGTTCGCCGGGAATCAACCACAAATTGAGATCGCTGTTATGCCAGTTCGCATGGGCGCGCAGCCGTAACAGAAAACCCTGTAGTTGCTGCACGCTATCGCGCAGCTGCTGATGCTGCTGCCAGCGCTGCCAACTGTGCAGGGCGCCGAGGCTGAGTATGCCAGCGATCACCATCACCAATAGCAGTTCCGGCAAGGTGAAACCGAGGTTTGCGTGTTTGTTCATGGCGATAAAGATGCGCGTCTTCACGGCGGGTAACAAGGCAACATCAAGCAGGATCGAAAGCGTCGCGCAGGCTATTTTCACTCGGTACATGAAGAGACAAATTTTTGTGAGGCGGATGCAGATAACAGAGATAAAAAAAAAGCCCCGCACAGTGGCAGGGCTTCAGGGTTGATGCGAGTCAGTTTACACCGCGACTGGCGCTTTAATGGCCGGATGCGGGTCGTAACCTTCGATCTCAAAATCTTCGAAGTTGTAGTCGAAGATAGAAGCAGGCTTACGCTTGATCACCAGCTTCGGCAGCGGGCGCGGCTCGCGCGTTAGCTGTAACTGCGCCTGCTCCAGGTGGTTGCTGTACAGATGAGTATCGCCACCGGTCCAGACAAAATCACCCACTTCCAGATCGCATTGCTGCGCCACCATATGCACCAGCAGAGCATAGCTAGCGATATTAAACGGCAGGCCGAGGAAGATATCGCAGGAGCGCTGATAGAGCTGGCAAGAGAGCTTGCCGTTCGCCACGTAGAACTGGAAGAACGCATGGCACGGTGCCAGCGCCATCTGGTCCAGTTCACCCACGTTCCATGCCGATACAATGATGCGGCGTGAATCGGGATCGCGCTTCAACTGCTCAATCACTTTGCTAATCTGGTCGATCTCTTCACCTGACGCACTGCCCCAGCTGCGCCACTGCTTGCCGTAGACCGGACCTAAATCGCCATTCTCATCAGCCCACTCGTCCCAAATCGTCACCTTGTTATCTTTCAGGTAGCTGATGTTGGTTTCGCCTTTCAGGAACCACAGCAGCTCATGAATGATGGAACGCAGGTGCACTTTCTTGGTGGTGACCAGTGGAAAACCGTCCTGCAAATTGAAACGCATCTGGTGGCCGAAAATCGACAGGGTGCCCGTACCGGTTCGGTCGGCTTTCTCTGCGCCTTCATTCAGCACATGTTGCATTAAATCCAGATACTGTTTCATTTTACCTCACGAGTTTGTTGCTGCGGACGACGACGGAACGCCCAGATCATCATAATCACACCGGCCAGAATCATCGGGATGGAGAGAATCTGCCCCATGCTGATGCCACCTTCAAACAGGCCCAGTTGGGCATCCGGCTGGCGAAAGAACTCGACGATGATGCGGAAAGCGCCATAGCCAATCAGGAACAGGCCAGAGACGCTGCCCATCGGGCGCGGCTTGCGAATAAACAGGTTGAGAATGATGAACAGCACGATGCCTTCGAGGAACAGCTCATACAGCTGCGAAGGATGACGCGGCAACACACCGTAAGTGCTCAGCAGCTGCTGATATTGCGGATTGTTCGCCGCCAGCGCGATATCTTCACTGCGCGATCCCGGGAACAGCATGGCGAATTTGAAGTTGGGATCGACACGGCCCCACAGCTCGCCGTTGATGAAGTTGCCGAGACGACCGGCACCCAAACCAAACGGAATCAGCGGAGCAATGAAATCGGACACCTGGAAGAAGGTGCGTTTGGTACGGCGCGCAAACACCAGCATCACCACGATCACCCCAATCAAGCCACCGTGGAACGACATACCGCCATCCCAGACTTTGAACAGATAGAGTGGATTATCGAGGAACAGCGGCAAGTTATAGAACAGCACGTAACCAATACGGCCACCAAGGAACACGCCGAGGAAGCCCGCATACAGCAGGTTTTCCACTTCTTCTTTTTTCCAGCCGCTGCCGGGTTTGTTGGCACGGCGCACCGCCAGCCACATAGCAAATACAAAGCCCACCAGATACATCAAACCGTACCAGTGAAGCGAAATCGGTCCGATGGAGAAAATTACCGGATCGAATTGGGGAAACGAAATGTAGCCGTTAGTCATCTTTCACCATCGTTTTTTCTGCCCTGAAACGGGTCTGGCTAAGGGGTCATACCATAAAAGGCTGCGCATGATAGCACAGCCGCTTTTCACAATTGCCGCGGAAATGTAAACGCTGTTAACGACCGCCGCGAATCAAACCGCCCAGTCCACGTCGCTCCATGAACGCGGATACCAGATGGCGCACTTCAGAAGCGGTATGCGCCGCCACGCCATTTTCACTGAGCTTTTGCGTTTCCTCGTGATCGAGGTGACGCAAAAGATACTTCACGCGCGGAATGTTTTTGCCGTTCATGCTGAGATGGTGATAACCCATGCCCACCAGCAGCGCCACGCACATTGGATCACCCGCCATTTCACCACACAGGCAGAGTTCCAGTTTGGCCTGGCGGGCTTCATAGGCAATGCTTTGCAGCGCGCGCAGCATCGCCGGATGCAGAGGATCGTAGAGATTCGCCACCCGGGTATTGTTGCGATCCACCGCCAGCAAATACTGCGTCAGATCGTTGGTGCCAACGGAGATAAAGTCCACACGATCCGCCAGATGCGGGATCATAAACAGCATGGAAGGCACTTCGATCATCACGCCAATACGCGGCTTCGGGATCACATAACCCAGCATCTCTTCCACTTCGCGACCGGCACGATCGATCAGACGACGCGCATCGTCAATCTCATCGATATGGCTGATCATCGGCAGCAGAATGCTGAGATTGCCTGATGCCACGTTCGCACGCAGCATGGCGCGCACCTGCACCAGGAAGATCTCTGGCTGGTCGAGCGTCAAACGAATGCCACGCCAGCCGAGGCAAGGATTCTCTTCACTGATCGGCATGTAAGGCAGCTGTTTATCCGCGCCGACATCCAGCGTACGCAGCGTCACCGGCTTATCGTAAAACAGTTGCAGCATGCCTTGATATTGCGCGACCTGCTCCTCTTCCGACGGGAAGCCGTTGTGCAGCATAAACGGAATCTCTGTGCGGTACAGGCCGATGCCATCCACCCAGTTATCCAGCTTCTGTTCGTGTTCAGGGCTCAGGCCCGCGTTCAGCATCACCTGCACCCGTTCGCCGCTTTTCAGCTCGCCGGGTTGCTCCACCACACCTTCAGCCATTTTGCTCAGCGCGTTTTCTTCGCTGATCAAACGCTGATACTCCTGCACCAACACAGGTTCAGGATCGATTAACAGCTCGCCGCGGTAGCCATCGACAATCAGCAGGCGTTTGTTGAGCTGTGCAGGGATGATATCCGCACCCATGACGGTGGGAATGCCCATCGCGCGCGTCAGAATGGCCGCATGGGAATTGGCCGCACCGTCGCGTACCACCACACCAGCTAAACGCTCCGGTGGCAGCTCTGCCAGCGTGGTCGCGGTGAGTTCATCCGCCACCAGCACGAAGCGTTCAGGCCAGGCATTCGTCCCCACCAGCGTATCGTCGAGGTGAAACAGCAGACGTTGCCCGAGCACGCGCAAATCACCCGCGCGCTCACGTAAATATTGATCCTGTAGGCTGGCAAACTGTTCCGCGAACTTCTCGATCACCGTTTTGACCGCCCACTCGGCAACCGATCCGCGATCGATCTCGGCAAACAGATCTTTTTTCAAACGGGCATCGGTTAACAGGTGCGAGTAGAGATCGAAGATCGCCGCACTCTCTTTTTGCACACTGGCAGTAAAGCGTTTGCTGAAGCGGCGAAATTCATTGCCGGCCTCGCCCATCGCCAGCACCAGACGCTCGCGTTCACGCTGCACATCCAGCGTCGAGGCCGCAGAGACCTGATCCAGCAACGGCTGAGTTTCATCAACCCAACCGGGGGCGACCGCCACGCCAGGCGCCGCTGCGATGGCTTTGACCCGCGTCTGACGGAACTGACCAAACAGCTGACCAAGTTGTGATTGCGACAACAAGCCCGCCATTTGCGTGGCCAGCGTCACCAGGAATGATTCTTCGCTCTCGTCGAATTGACGATGTTCGCGCTGTTGTACCACCAGCACGCCAAGCAGTTGGCGACGGCTGATGATCGGCACGCCGAGGAAAGAGCGATAGCGCTCTTCTTTGACCGAGGGAATGTATTTAAAGCTGGGATGGCTTTGCGCGTCGGCAAGGTTGATCGGCTCGGCTAAACGTCCGACGAGCCCGACAATCCCTTCATCAAACGCCAGCGTGACAGTGCGACCGCGCGGCTTTTTCAGCCCGCGCGTCGCCATCAGGTAGTAGCAACGACGATCGTGATCTGCGAGATAAACCGAGCAGACCTCGGTTTCCATCGCAAGGCAAATTTCGTTTACCAGAATGTCGAGTGCTTCATTCAGACGCGGAGCACTCGCCACTTTCTCTACTATTTCGCGCAACTGAGTGAGCATAAAGGGCGTGGCCTATCCTCTTTTACGTCGATGAGCAGCATTGTTGTTACGCTGCCCCGCACTCTCCTGCATAGACATCACCACGCCAGCGAATTCTTTCATCACGCGGCGATAGACATCGCGCTTGAAAGAGACGACCTGACGCACCGGATACCAAAAGCTGACCCAGCGCCAACCATCAAACTCAGGTGTGCTGCTGTGTTGCACATTGATTTCCGCGTCACTACACATCAACTGCAGAAGAAACCACTTTTGTTTCTGGCCGATACACACCGGCTTTGTGTCCCAACGCACCAAACGTTTTGGCAACTTGTAACGTAACCAGTTACGGGTTGAAGCAAGTATTCGAACATCTTTGCGGTGTAAACCCACTTCTTCGAACAGTTCGCGATACATCGCCTGTTCAGCGGTTTCACCCGGATTGATGCCTCCCTGAGGAAATTGCCAGGAGTGCTGTCCAAAGCGCCTGGCCCATAACACTTGTCCTTGCCTGTTACAGATTACGATACCAACATTCGGGCGGTAGCCATCATCATCGATCACTGGACTACCTCAAAGCTAAATTTGAATAGCCTGATTGTTTCACACTCCTTACAGGCGGTAAACCACTGGATATCCGGGGTGATAGCAGTATAAAAACAGGATAACTCACAGAGTTTAGCCAAGTTATAAACAGCAGAGTGGTTTTCAGGGCGATCTTATTCACCTTTTCTGTGGATAGCTTTGTGCAGAACACGGGAATGAGTTGAATAACCACTTCGGAAAATTCTCATAAGGCAGATAAAGAATAGCACTAAAAACACCATTAATCATAGTGATAGGAAAAAATGACAGTGCTGTTTCAACGCGGATCACTTTCTAATTAACCTCAGGTTCCATTCGCTGCTCAAAGATCCACCAGCGTCGCTTTTATCCACAGAGAATGCCCTAAACCTGGTCAAAGAAAGGAAAAAAAGCGTTCAAATCGCTAAAGTCAAGGCTGTAAATGGAAACAGGGGTGTTCAGCAAGGGGGGTTATCCCACCTTTCTGTGGATAAGTAGGCTGGAGATCCTGTTCATTGTCGATAACAAACTGGGATAACCTTGCCATAGCATTCACTGTCGTCCGGCAATGCAAATAAAAAAGCACGCTTAATCATGCTATTATCACGGTTATTCACGCTGCGCACATGTGGAAAACTCACACCCGCCAGCGCTGTACATCCTTTAACCAATATGAGTTTTGCCATGAATTCCCCCGTTTTATTGCCGACGCCACCACAAGATGAAGCTGAATTACTGCAGCGCGCACAACAACTGGCAGGCCAGACGTTTGCAGCACTGGCAGCACAGCTGAGTTTACCGGTGCCGGCTGATTTGCGGCGGGATAAAGGCTGGGTTGGCATGCTGATTGAGCAGCACCTGGGTGCCAGCGCGGGTAGCAAAGCGGAGCAGGATTTCGCCCATCTCGGTATAGAACTCAAGACCATCCCCGTGGATGCGCTGGGCAAACCGCTGGAAACCACCTTTGTCTGCGTTGCGCCCCTGACTGGCAACAGCGGCGTAACCTGGGAGACCAGCCATGTGCGCCACAAGCTGGCGCGGGTGTTATGGATCCCGATTGAGGGCGACCGTGCTTTGCCCCTCGCTGACCGTCGTGTGGGATCGCCGCTGTTATGGCAACCGAGCGAAGAAGAAGATCAGCAGTTGCGTGAAGACTGGGAAGAGTTGATGGATATGATCGTGCTGGGCCAGGTGGAACGCATTACCGCCCGTCACGGCGCCTGGCTGCAGATCCGCCCGAAAGCGGCCAACAGCAAAGCGCTGACGGAAGCCATCGGTGAGCGTGGAGAACCTATAATGACGCTACCGCGCGGTTTTTATCTCAAGAAAAGCTTCACCGGACCGCTGCTGGCACGCCATTTTCTACTGTAAGTCAGGCGTATCGGGTGCGTATAATCGCCGTTTAATTTTCGTTTAGGATTGAATGATTCATGTTTGACTGGATTGCTGATCCCAATGCCTGGCTGGCACTGGGAACATTGACCATTCTGGAAGTGGTTTTGGGTATCGACAACATTATCTTCCTGTCGCTGGTTGTCGCTAAGTTGCCGAAACACCAACAAAACAAAGCTCGCCGCCTCGGTTTAATGGGCGCCATGCTGATGCGACTGGGCCTGCTGGCGTCCATCGCCTGGGTAGTCCGCCTCACCAATCCGCTGTTTACCCTGATGGATCACAGCTTCTCGGCGCGCGACCTGATCCTGCTGTTTGGTGGTCTGTTCCTGCTGTGGAAATCCAGTATGGAGATTCATGAAACCATTGAAGGCGGCGAAGGTGAACACAAAACCAACGTCCACTCCTTCTTCGGCGCAATCGTACAGATCATGTTGCTGGACATTATTTTCAGCCTCGATTCGGTGATCACCGCTGTCGGCTTGTCCGATCATCTGTTCATCATGATGGCTGCCGTGGTCATTGCCGTGTTGATGATGATGTTTGCCGCACGCGCCATTGGTGAATTTGTTGAACGTCATCCATCGGTGAAAATGCTGGCGCTGGCATTCCTGATTCTGGTCGGCTTTACCCTGATTCTGGAGAGTTTCGGCATCCATGTACCAAAAGGTTACATTTATTTTGCCATGTTCTTCTCCATGGCCGTGGAGTGCCTGAACCTGATGCGCAGCAAGAAAAGCGCGGCTTAACGATGTCAAGGGCGAGCGCATCTCGCCCTTTAATTTTAGGAATGATGCGATTACGTCAGCCAGCGAAAGCATTTATTACTACACTTTTGCAGTTGAAGTAGGTTGAGGGAGATAAGAATGAAAGGGTTGGTGAGTGTCGTGGGTGTTATGCTGGTCGCGCTGACGTTGAGTGGTTGCAGCAGTGATTACGTGATGGCGACCAAAGATGGCCGTATGATTAAGACTGATGGCAAACCGTCCATCGATAAAGAGACAGGTTTGGTGCAGTACACTGACGATCAAGGTCATGTGATGCAGATCAATGGTGATGAGGTCTCCACCATCATTGAGCGTTAAGTGCCAAATTCGATTGCCTGCACGATTTTTTCCCCAGTGCAGGCGATTTCCCGAACTTTCCCCCCTTCCTTCCGCGCCGCTTCACAGGATATAGTCCCAGAGGACACAACATTCCCTTTCATAATGAAAAAAGGAAGCCGGCAATGCATTATCACCGCATCCCCCACAGTACGCTGGAAGTCAGCCAACTGGGGTTAGGAACCATGACGTTTGGTGAGCAAAACAGCGAAGCCGACGCCCACGCGCAACTCGATTACGCGATTAGCAGTGGCATCAACCTGATTGATACCGCTGAAATGTATCCGGTGCCGCCACGCCCGGAAACCCAGGGATTAACCGAACAGTACATTGGCAGCTGGCTGAAGAAGCGCGGCAGCCGTGACAAGATCATTCTGGCCAGCAAAATTGCCGGTCCGGTGCGCGGCGCAGATGCGTCGATTCGCCCTAATCAGGCGCTGGATCGCAAAAACATTCGCGAAGCGCTGGATGCCAGCCTGAAGCGTCTGAACACCGACTATCTCGATCTCTACCAGCTGCACTGGCCGCAACGTCAAACCAACTATTTCGGCAAACTGGGCTACCAGTACAGCGAAACCACCGCCAACGTGACGCTGCTGGAAACGCTGGAAGCCCTGAATGAGCAGGTGCGCGCAGGTAAGATTCGCTACATCGGCGTGTCTAACGAAACTGCATGGGGCGTGATGCGCTATCTGCAGCTGGCTGAGAAGCACGAGTTGCCGCGTATTGTGACCATTCAGAACCCGTACAGCCTGCTGAACCGTAGCTTTGAAGTCGGTCTGGCGGAAATCAGCCAGCATGAAGGGGTTGAACTACTGGCCTACTCAAGCCTGGCGTTTGGGACTCTGAGCGGCAAATATCTGAATGGAGCTAAACCTGCCGGTGCGCGTAACACCCTGTTTAGCCGCTTCACCCGCTACAGTGGTGAGCAGTCGAATCAGGCGATTGCCGCTTATGTTGGTCTGGCGAAGAAGCACAATCTGGATCCATCACAGATGGCGCTGGCTTACGTGCGTCAACAGCCGTTTGTGGCGAGTACACTGCTGGGCGCCACCACACTGGAACAGCTGAAGATTAACGTGGAGAGTTTCAACCTGACGCTGAATGCCGATGTGTTAGAGGAACTGGAAGCGATTCATCGTCAGTATACTTACCCGGCACCTTAACGGGATGCCATCGTTGCGGCGCAACGGTTTGCGTCGCAACGACCTGCAGCATGGATGGACTGGTGGTTAAGACTTTGGCCCGATGAGCCTGGATGCGCACCCTATTGGCGTATGACGCGGTTTTTGCCTGAGTACCGTGAAGGCGCGCATTTCGGATCTCTGGTCGCCATGACTGGTGACCTGGTTTTTCTACGCACCGTCTTATCGGCGCGATTTCCACCACAGCACCGCAATCGCCACAGCAAAAATCCCACCGAACCCAATACCGGTTGCCACCGCAGGTGCACCCAACTTCACCGCGATGGTGTACAGCGCCAGCATCACCAACATCGCGATGTTTTCACCGAAGTTTTGCACCGCAATCGCGTTACCTGCGCCAACCGACTCTTTGCCGCGTTCCTGCAGCAGCGCATTGAGTGGCACCACAAAGAAGCCTCCCAGCGCACCAATCACCATCAGCACCAGATAGGCATTCAGCAAGCTGGTTTGCAGTGAGAACACCACCACCATTACGCCAATCAATATCCCGGCGGGCATGCAACGGCGCACGGTTTGTAGCGTCACCAGTTTCGCCGCTGCGGCGGCGCCAATTACAATCCCGATAGCCACCATGGCATTTAACGTGGTCGGCGTTTTATTGTCGGTGATACCCAGCGCGACGGGCACCCACAGCACCAGCAGGAAACGCAGCGTTACCCCCGCGCCCCAAAACATGCTGGTGCCGAGCAGGGAAAAACGCGTCTCGCCGTTACGCCACAGCAGCAGCGCAGCGTCCCTGAAACTGCGGAACATGGCACCAAACTGCCAACTCTGGCCCGGGCGTGCCGCCATAAGTTTAGGGATAAAGATATTCGCCACCACCGCCAGCGCGTAAGTGAGTGCACACATAACCAGCGCGGCAAGCAGATTCCAGTCAGCCAGAATACCGCCAGCCACCGAACCCAGCAGAATGGCAGCAATCGTCGATGACTCCATCAAGCCGTTGGCTTTGACCAGCCTTTCACCGCGTGTAATCTCCGTCAGGATGCCGTATTTCGCCGGCGAGTAGGATGCCGCACCAATGCCCACCAGCGTATAGCCAAGGAATGGATTGAAGCCGAAGCAGATAATCAGCGCACCCAGCAGCTTGAGGCTATTGGCGAACATCATCACCCGGCCTTTGGCAAAACTGTCAGCCATCTGCCCGACAAACGGTGCCAGAAGAATGTAAGTGGCCACAAACATCATCTGCAGAATCGGCTGGCTCCAGTCAGGATAGAGCTGACTTTTCAGCACCGCCAGCGTGGCAAACAGGAGCGCGTTGTCGCCAAACGCGGAGAAAAACTGCGCCACGATCACCGCCATCATATTGCGTGACAGTAACGGTGAATCGGGATTAACCGCCTGACTCATGCCTGCTCCTCTTCGGCCAGCTGTTTCAGGCTGACGTAGTCTGGTTTACCGCTACCCAGTTGCGGCAGCTGTTTCATAAAGCGAATGTCACGCGGCACCGCCAGCTCTGGCGCGCCGATGTCACGCGCGGCTTTAAGCAGTTGCTCGCGGTTCAGTGCGCTGTCGGTAGTGAACAGCACTAAGGCTTCACCGCGATGACCATCAGGACGCAGCGAGGCGGCATGTTGCTTCTCACCCGAGGCTTTCAGCGCGATCTGCTCGACGCTTTCCAGTGACACCATCTCACCGGCGATTTTGGCGAAGCGTTTGGCCCGCCCCTGAATCTGGCAGAAGCCACCTTCATCGAAGCTAACAATGTCGCCGGTATCATACCAACCGGCTTCCATTTCACCTTCGCCGTTGTCCGCTACGGGCTTCTCTAAGACACCCGGATTTTCCACGCGCAGGTAACCGTTCATCACGTTCGGACCACGCAGTTGCAGACGACCGCCCTGCTCGATACCTGGCACGGAGATCAAACGTGAATCCATGCCGGGCAGAATACGACCCACGGTGTGAGGTTTCGCCGCCATCGGCACATTGATCGCCACCACTGGCGCACACTCGGTGACGCCGTAGCCTTCGAGAATACGGATGCCGTATTTCTCGGCGTAAATTTGGCGCGTGCCTTCCTGCAACTTCTCTGCACCCGCCACCACATAGCGCAGGCGTGCAAAATCATACGGATTGGCAAAGCGCGCATAGTTGCCGAGGAAAGTCGACGTCCCAAACAGCACGGTGCAGTTACGGTCATACACCAGTTCCGGCACGATGCGGTAATGCAGCGGACTCGGATAGAGGAACACCTGCGCGCCGGTGAGCAGCGGCGTAAACAAGCCCACCGTGAGGCCGAAAGCATGGAACAGCGGCAGCGCCGACATAAAGCGATCGCGCGGGGTGAAATCTGCCACAGTACGAATTTGCTCAACGTTAGCCAACAGGCTTTTATGTGAGTGCACCACGCCTTTGGGGTTGCCTTCGGAACCCGAGGTGAACAGCACCATGGCCGCCTCTTCCGGCTGCTGCGGAACCTGCGCACGACGCGGCATCAGCAGGTGAGCCAGAATCCACAACTTGTCTTTCAGGGTAACGGTGTCTTTGAGGTCTTCGAGGTAGATCCACTGGACTTCGGTTAAGCCCTGCGGCAGATGCCCCAGATTGCCCTTCTCCAGAAACTGGCGCGAAGTGAAGACGGTTTTGACCTGCGAAGCAGTGAGCGCCGCGCGCATGCCGTTGACGCCCGCGGTGTAGTTGAGCATCGCCGGGATGCGCCCGCGCAGTGATGCCCCGAGGATCGCCGCCGCCGTGACCGTGGCATTCGGCAGCAGTAGGCCAACATATTCACCCTGCTGACTGTAGCGCTCGAGAATACGCCCCACGCCCAGCGATTTTTTCAGCAGCCCGGTGTAGCTGTCCGGTTTGAAGTTGATATCTTCAATGCAGGGTTTAGTCAGGCCATAACGCTGGCGCGCATTGAGAAAGGCTTCGAACAAGGTTTCACGCGGACGCACCGCCATACGTGCTTCCATCATCACATGATGTAAGTGCTCACCCGCTAAGATGCGACGATCGCGCGCGCGTTTGGCTTCCGGCATCGGGATGAACGTGGCGGGCAGCACGCTTAAAGTGATGCGCGGGAACAGGCGACGCTTAAATACCCCCGCCAGTCTGCCAAACGGCGTGTACTCCGCGCCTTCAATGCGCATCGGGACCACGGTCGCACCCGATTTCGCCGCGACAAAGCCCGCTCCGCTGTAGATTTTCATCAGCGATCCCGTCACCGTGATGCGCCCTTCCGGGAAGATCACCACCGGACGACCTTCATTGATCATGCGCACCAGATGTTTGATCGACATCGGTTTAGTGGGATCGAGTGGCACGAAGTCGATAATCGGCTTAAGGAGCCGCATAAACCATTGATCGCTGATCGAGGAATAGACGGCGAACACCGGTTTAATCGGCAAAAACAGCGCCACCAAAATGCCATCAAGGAAAGACATATGGTTAGGGGTGATCAGCACTTTTTCTTTGTGCAGTGCGGTGAGATCGCCACGCAGTTCCACCCGCCATAACAGGCGAAACAGGAAACGCAGAACAGTGAAAAGCATGCCAGCTCCTTAGCAGCGTTTAAATATGGCGCTTACCTTGCAGGATCTGGCGATTTTCGACAAGTGGCGCGGTGATTTATGGTGAGGAATTGAGGCAGGTGTGGTGTGTAGCCTGTAAAAATTTACCGTTGGGGTGCTGATAATTGTGAAATGCTGCTCAGTGCTAATGCCGTCATGGCTGCACTGGCTTAAAGGTGAGAGCGCAATCTGGGGTGGTAAACAGGTGCTGACGCAGACTGGGGGCGCTTCGCCAAAGAGAACAGGCTGCACATTGGCTTATGTGAGTTTAGGTAGAAGGGAACCTGATCGTGCATATGCTCGGTGTTTGGTTCAAAAAGGGCACGATGCTTGAGGCCAAAGCCCCTCTGCGGTGGCCGGGCTATCCGCAGCGCTGAGGCTTTTACGTTGGGCCAGGAGCCAGTCGCATGGATGCGACAGGCAGTTCGGGTTGGCCAGGACGGCCTTACCCGAACGGTCCGTAGGCACGACGTGGAAGCCGAAGGCACCGCGTCAGCGGCGCGAGGACTGCCCGGCCGCCGCAGAGGGGCTATGGCCCATCCGCGCGCCAAAGCAGTCCACTGAACAGAGACGCTATAGCCCACCACTCCGCACCCAAAAGGCCCACAACAGAATCAACAGCCTCATACTTAGCTGCTCTAAACTGCAAAACAACCCTCATCTATGCTGCTAAAACTCATCCCTGCCAGAACGAATAACACTTAACCCTGCCAACCCCCGCCCAGTGCGGCAATCAGCTCAACGCTGCTTACCCACTGCGTGCTCTGCAGTGACAACAAACTCTGCTGCTCGCTCAGACTGCTGTTTTCGGTGGTGGCCACATCAAGGTAATCAATCATCCCGGCATCATACTGATTACGCGTCACGCGGGCTGACTCCTGGGCGGCACTGGTCGCCAGCTGCTGTGAAGCAATTTCGCCCTGCAGCGTATTAAGCTGCACCAGATAATCTTCCACTTCCCCCATCGCCGTCAGCACCGACTGGCGATAATCCGCCACGCTGGCGTCATAGGCGGCGCGTGCCTGTTCCACTTTGGCCGAGGTCGCACCGAAGTCCAGCAGCGTACCGCTCAACTCCGGCCCTAATGACCAGACGCGATTGGGTAGTGAGAACAGGCTATTAATGGCCGACGAACTCACGCCGCCGCTGGCGCTCAGGGTCAAATCCGGATAGTAACCGGCGATGGCGACACCCACCGCCGCATTGGCTGCTGACACATTCCGCTCGGCATAGGCAATATCCGGACGACGCTGCAACAGCGCAGAAGGCAGGCTATGAGGGATGGCGGGTAACTTAGCCTCCAGCTTCGCCACTGGCAGCGAGAAATCAGCCGGCGCACGGCCCAGCAACAGCGCAATGGCGTGTTCCGATTGGGCACGCTGCCACTGATAATCCTGTGCCGAGGCGCGTGCGCTCTCCAGCTGCATCTGCGCCTGTGCCAGGGTGGCGCGGGATTCGCTGCCCGCCGAGTACTTGTTCTGTATCACCGTCAGATAACGCTGATAGGCATCGATACTGCGCTGATACAGGGCAATCTTCTCGTCGAGGATGCGCAGCTGGAAGTAATCCTGTGCCAGCTCTGACTGCGCACTCAGCGTGATATTCGCCAACTCGGCCTTACTCGCCTGCGCACTGGCTTTGTTCTCTTCCAGTGTGCGGCGCAGTTTGCCCCACAAATCCAGCTCCCAGCTGGCGCTGAGATCGGCGGCATGCGCATTGCTGACGCTGCGCTGGCCGGTGGTGCTGGCCCGACTGCCGCTGCGCGTGCTGCTGGCGTCGTAGCTCACCGAAGGGAATAACGCCGCGCGAGATTGTGAGGTCAGCGCCTGCGCTTCACGGTACTGCGCGGCATAGCTCGCCACGTTCTGGTTGGAGACGCTCACCTGACGCAACAGGCTATCCAGCGTGGCATCGTGATACACCAACCACCAGTCGCCTTTGCTCTGCTCATCCTGCGGCGTGGCCTGCTGCCAGCCTTTGGCTTCTTTAAAGTGCGTCGGCATCGTCATGGT
Organism: Pantoea sp. SM3; assembly: GCF_000963995.1. Classification (NCBI taxonomy): domain Bacteria; kingdom Pseudomonadati; phylum Pseudomonadota; class Gammaproteobacteria; order Enterobacterales; family Erwiniaceae; genus Pantoea; species Pantoea sp. SM3. Next base: position 30,455 of record NZ_JZRD01000038.1, on the reverse strand, counting down.
CGGGCGCTGATAATCCGGGCCCACCGCGCAGCCCGCCAGCAACAGTGCCATCACCATCGGGGTAAATTTCAGGACATTTTTCATCGATCAGGATTCCACATGACGCAACCGCTGCCACTGACGTTTAGTGGCGCGACTCAAACTATCAAGCCAGAGATAAACAACCGGCGTGGTAAACAGGGTTAACAACTGGCTCAGCGCCAGACCACCTGCAATCGCAATGCCGAGCGGACTGCGTAAATCCGCATCACCGCCGCTGCCCAATGCCAGCGGCAAAGCACCAAAGAAGGCAGCCAGCGTGGTCATCATGATAGGGCGGAAGCGCATCAAACAGGCCTGCGTGATCGCCTGCTTCGGCGACATCCCCTGCGTGCGCTCGGCGTGGATCGCAAAATCGATCATCATGATGGCGTTCTTCTTCACGATGCCGATCAGCAAAATGATGCCGATCAGGGCAATCACCGTCAGTTGCGTATTGGTGAGCAATAGCAGGAGTAGCGCGCCAACCCCCGCAGAAGGCAGCGTAGAGAGGATGGTGATGGGATGGATATAACTCTCATACAGCACGCCGAGCACGATATACACCGCCGCCAGTGCCGCAATAATCAGCCACGGCATGGTGGCGGTCAGCTGCGCAAAGGCGGCTGCGGTGCCAGCAAAACCGGCCTGGATGGTGGACGGCAGGCCGAGCTGCGCCATTGCCTGCTTAATCAGCGCCTGCGCCTGCTCCAGTGACACGCCATCATTCAGGTTAAAGGCCACGGTGCTGGTGGCCGATTGCCCCTGATGCGCCACGGAGAGCGGTGCATTACCGCCCTTGAAGCTGGCGAAAGCAGAGAGCGGCACACGGTCGCCGCTATCGTTAATCACATACAGCTCTTTCAGAATCTCCGGATCGCGCGTGTAGCTGTCCTGCAATGACATCACCACATGATACTGATTCAACGTGTGATAGAGCGTGGCGACCTGGCGCTGGCTGAAGGCATTATTCAGCATGGTATCCAGCATCTGCACGTTAACGCCCAGCCGTTGCGCACGATCGCGATCGATATTGATCACCACTTCCTGGCCGCCGGTTTGCGAATCAGAGTCCACGCTGTTGAGCTGCGGGATCGCCGCCAGCGCGGCCTGGACTTTCGGCGTCCACTCTCGCAGCACATCCAGATCGTCCGCCTGCAGGCTGTATTGATAAGTGGCGTTAGCACTGCGCCCACCGATATGCAGATCCTGCGCCGCCATCAGGAACATCTGCGCCCCGGCGATATGGCTGGTCTTCAGGCTCAGCCGGTTGGCGACCTCGGTGGCCGTGGCATCGCGATCGCTAAAGTCTTTAAGACGCACAAAGAAGTTGGCGCTGTTGCGCGAGCCAAACATTCCGCTGCCCATCGACGACATCACGCTGTCCACCGCCGGATCGGACTGGATGATTTTAGTGAACTCCAGCATCTTCGGTTTCATCGCCTGGAACGAGATGTTTTGATCGGCACGCAGTGCGCCCATCAACAGCCCGGTGTCCTGATTGGGGAAGAACCCCTTCTGCACCACGGTGAACAAGAACAGGTTCAGTAATACCGTTAGCACAAGGCTGAACATGGTGATCTTCTGGTGCGCCATCACCCACGCCAGGCCACGCGAATAGGCCGCCAGCAAGCCATTGAGCTGATTTTCAATAAACTGATACAGCGGATGGGGGCGCTTGCTGACTTTCGGTTTAGGCTTCAGCAGGCGCGCGCATAGCATCGGCGTCAGGCTGAGTGAAACAAACATCGAGATCAACAGCGACACGGTGAGCGTCACGGCAAACTCGCGGAACAGACGCCCGACAATACTGCCCATCAGCAGGATTGGGATAAACACCGCGATCAGCGACATGGTCATCGACAGCACGGTGAAACTCACTTCCTGCGCGCCTTTCAGTGCCGCACGCAGCGGACTCAAACCTTCTTCGATATGGCGGGTGATGTTTTCCAGCACCACGATGGCATCATCAACCACAAAGCCGGTGGCGATGATCAGTGCCATCAGCGACAGGTTATCAAGGCTGTAGCCCAGCAGATACATCACCGCACAGGTACCAATCAACGACACCGGCAGCGCCAGCGCCGGGATCACCACCGCCTGCACGTTGCGCAGGAACACAAACACCACGGCTATCACCAATAGCATGGCGATCAGCAGCGTTTCTTCGGTGTCGTAAAGGGATTCACGCACCGTCGGGGAACGGTCCACCACCACTTTTAGTTGGGTATCCGCAGGCAGATCTTTTTCCAGCGCGGGCAACTGCGCCTTGATGGCATCAATGGTGTCGAGCATGTTGGCACCGGCCTGGCGCTTAATGCCCACCATGACTGATGGCTGCGAATTGAGGAAACCGGCCTGATACTGATCTTCCACCGAATCGTACACGGTGGCGACATCGTGCAGACGTACCGCTTTACCGTCTTTATAACTGACGATCAGATCCTGATACTGCGCCGCTTTATCCAACTGACCATTGCTGTCCACTACCCATGATTGCTGGCTGCCCTGCAGAATGCCTTTGGGTTTGTTGGTGGTGCTGTTGGCGATAGCTTCCCGCACCGTGTCCAGCGAGATGCCGTATTGCGCCAGCTTGAGCGGTTGCAGATCGATACGCACGGCGGGCAACGCACTCCCCATCAGCGACACTTCACCCACGCCCTTCACCTGCCCCATCGCCTGCTCGATTTTACTTTCCGCCAGGTCGTAGAGTTCACCTGGCGTGCGCGTGGCAGAGGTCAGCGCCAGCATCACAATCGGTGCATCGGACGGGTTGGCTTTGCGATAGGTCGGCAGCGATTCCATGGCGCTCGGCAGCAGACTGCGTGCGGCGTTGATCGCCGCCTGCACATCACGCGCCGCACCGTTGATATCGCGGTCGAGATCAAACTGCAAAATCACGCTGGTGGAGCCCTGCGAGCTGGTCGAGGTCATCTCAGTGACGCCCGCGATCTGTCCGAGCGAACGCTCCAGCGGCGTGGCCACCGTGGCCGCCATGGTTTCCGGGCTGGCACCGGCTAAGCTGGCGCTGACCATAATGGTCGGGAAATCCACCTGCGGCAGCGGGGCCACCGGCAACAGCCGATAGCCCAGCAGACCCAGCAGCATGATCGACAACGTTAATAGCAACGTGGTGACCGGGCGGAAGATAAAGAGTCTGGTGAGGTTCATTACTCGCTCCGCGCCTGCTGCTGTTTACGCTGCATATAGCGCTTGCCGCGCTGCGCGATGCCATCGAACCACAGATAAATCACCGGCGTAGAGAACAGCGTCAGCACCTGGCTGACAATCAAACCACCGACAATCACCAGACCAAGCGGCTGACGCAGTTCGGCACCGGATCCGGAGGCCAGCATCAGCGGCAGTGCACCGAGCAGTGCCGCCATGGTGGTCATCAGGATCGGACGGAAGCGCAGCAGACAAGCCTGATGAATCGCATCACGCGCACTCATGCCCTGCTTGTTTTCGGCCTCCAGCGCGAAGTCGATCATCATAATCGCATTCTTTTTCACGATGCCGATCAGCAGGATCACCCCGATCAGCGCAATCAAACTAAACTCACTGCCCGCCAGCAACAGCGTCAACAGTGCGCCCACCGCCGCTGATGGCAGCGTCGAGAGAATGGTCACCGGATGAATAAAGCTCTCATACAGGATGCCCAACACCACATACATGGTGATCAGCGCGGCCAGAATCAGCCACAGCGTGTTGCCAGTGGCGCTCTGGAAGGCCGAGGTTTCCCCCTGATAGCGCAGCGTGATGCTGGACGGCAGATTCAACTGCTGTGTCACTTCCGCAATCGCTTTCTGCCCATCCTCCAGCGAGTAGCCGCTGTTGAGGTTGAACGACACCATCACCGCCGGGAACTGATTCAGACGCATATGCATCAGTGAACCGGTACGCTGATGGATAGTGGCGATCGAGGTCAGTTTCACCATCCCGGTGGTGGTGTCGCTATCGGTACTGGTGGTTGAGCTGCTGCTCGAACTGTTGCTGGATGTGGTGCCCGAACTGCTGCTGGTTGAGGTACCTGAACTACTGCTCACCGGCAGATAGACATCATCAAACGACGCTGGCGACTGCTGATATTGCGGCGCCACTTCCAGCACCACGCGATATTGATTGGCCTGGGTAAAAATGGTGGAAACCAGACGCTGACCGAAACTGTTGTACAGCGCGGTATCCACATCCGAAGCGGTGATGCCGTAACGCGCCGCTTTGTCGCGGTTTAGCTCGACGTAGGCAACACGGCCCTGATCCTGCAGATTGCTGACCACGCCGTTAAATTCCGGACGCTGCTGCAGGGCCGCCACCATCTTCGGCGTCCAGCTCACCAGATTTTCACTGTCAGCATCGTCGAGGGTAAATTGATACTGGCTCGGCGTGACCTGATCGTTGACCGTCAAATCCTGCGCTGGCTGCAAGTAGAGCTGAATGCCCGCCACCTGTTGTGCCGCCTGTTGCAGCTGCTTGATCACCACATCGGCTTTATCATCACGCTCATCAAATGACTTGAGGTTAATCTGGATGCGGCCGCTATTGAGGCTGGTGTTGCTGCCGTCGATGCCAATGGTCGATGACAAACTGTCCACCGACGGATTTTGCAGAATCACTTTCGCCAGCGCCTGCTGACGCTTCGACATCTCGCTAAACGACACATCCTGCGACGCCACGGTCACACCCTGAATCAAACCGGTATCCTGCGTCGGGAAGAAGCCTTTCGGGATGGCGATATACAGCAACGCCGTCAGCGCAAAGGTTGCCAGCGCCACCAGCAGCGTCAACTTCTGATGGTTCAGCACCACGGTCAGAAGACGGTCATAGCCGCGCACCAGCTTATCGAAAATTTGCCCACCCTTACGCGAGAAGCGCGACTGCTTCTCTTCCGGGATATGCTGCAACAGGTAAGCGCACAGCATTGGCGTTAGTGTCAGGGACACCACCATCGACACTAAAATCGACACCGCCAGTGTGATGGCAAATTCGCGGAACAAGCGCCCCACCACATCGCCCATAAACAGCAGCGGGATCAACACCGCAATCAGCGAGAAGGTCAGTGAGATGATGGTGAAGCCAATCTGCTGCGACCCTTTCAGCGCCGCCTGCATCGGCGTTTCGCCCTCTTCCAGCCGACGAGAGATGTTCTCCACCACCACAATCGCATCGTCAATCACGAAGCCAGTGGCGATAGTCAGCGCCATCAGTGACAGGTTGTTCAGACTGAAATCGGCCAGGTACATCACGCCGAAAGTGCCAATCAGTGACAGCGGCACTGCCACGCTTGGGATCAACGTCGCCGCCACATTGCGCAGGAACAGGAAGGTCACCATCACCACCAGCGCCACCGACAGCATCAGCTCAAACTGTACGTCGCTGATGGAAGCACGAATGGTTTGGGTGCGATCCGACAATATGCTCATCTTCACGCCATCGGGTAACGCGGCCTGCAAGGTTGGCAGTTGCGCTTTGATGCTGTCCACCACCTGAATCACGTTGGCACCCGGCTGGCGCTGCACGCTGATTACAATTGCCGGACTGTTATTGGCCCACGCTGACTGGAAGCTGTTCTCCGGCCCCTGTTCGATGTGCGCGATATCTTTCAGGCGCAGTGCAGCACCGTTCTGATAGGTGATGATCAGATTGCCGTACTCATCGGCGGTGCGCAGCTGATCGTTGGCGTCGATGGTCACCGAGTGATATTTGCCGTCGAAGCCGCCTTTTGAGCCATTGACGTTGCTGTTACTGATCAACGTATTGACGTCTTCCAGCGACAGCTTATGCGCCGCCAGCGCTTTCGGGTCCATCTGCACGCGGATTGCCGGTTGATGGCCGCCCGCCAGCGTCACCATACCGACGCCGTTTATCTGCGACAGCTTCAGCGCCACGCGGGTGTTCACCAGATCCTGCACCTGGGTCAGCGGCAGGTTATCCGAGCTGGCCGCCAGCGTAATCACCGCCGTATCTGCCGGGTTGACCTTTTTATAGGTCGGCGGATTGGGCAGATCGCTCGGCAGCAGGTTGTTGGCGGCATTGATCGCCGCCTGCACTTCCTGCTCGGCGACATCCAGCGACAGATCGAGGCTGAACTTCAGAGTGATGATCGAGGAACCACCCGAACTGGTTGACGTCATCTGGCTCAGACCCGCCATCTGCCCGAGTTGGCGCTCCAGCGGCGAGGTAACGGACGACGCCATCACATCCGGACTGGCGCCAGGATACAAGGTGGTGACCTGAATGGTCGGGTAATCCACCTGCGGCAGCGCCGAGGTGGAGAGGAACTTATAGGCAAAGATCCCGGAAATCAGTACGCCGACCATCAGCAGGATGGTGGCGACGGGACGCTGGATAAACAGACGAGACGGATTCATTTTTTGGCCGCTGTGGCAGTTTTGCTGTCATCGGCCAGAGAGACTTTACTGCCGTTGGTCAGGCGATCGATGCCTTCGGTAACCAGACGATCGCCCGGCTCAACGCCTTTCAGAATCGACTGCTGATCTTCGCCAAACGCCGGGCCAGTAGTCACGGCTTTGCGCGTCACGGTGTTGTCTTTACTGATGACAAACACAAAGCTGCCGTCGCTGCTCAGTTGCAGCGCCTGCGCCGGGATCACCGTGGCGTTATTCAGGATGTTGGTTTGCAGACGCAGGTTGACGAACTGATTAGCAAACAGCGATTCATCTTCATTCGGGAAAGTGGCTTTCAGCTCAATGGTGCCAGTGCTGGTATCGATCTGGTTGCTGATGAACTGCACGCTGCCTTGAGCCAGCTGGGTGCTATTGTCCTGATCAAAAGCCACTGCGGGCAAACTCTGCCCATTGTGCAGCGCTTTGGTGAGTTGCGCGATATTGCTTTGCGGGACGCTGAAGGTCACGGCTGCGGGCTGCATCTGCGTCACCACCACAATGCCGGTGGTATCGGTGGTTTGCACCATATTGCCCGGATCAACCAAACGCAGGCCAACACGGCCGCTGACTGGCGAGGTGATGCGCGCGTACTCAATATCCAGCTTTGCACTGGCGATCTGCGCCTGATCGGCTGCCACTGCACCTTTGTACTGCCCAACGGTGGCCGTTTGCGTGTCGAGATCCTGGCGTGACAACGAGTCCTGGGCCGCCAGCTTTTTATAGCGAGCCAAGGTCAGCTCAGCGCTTTTCAGTAACGCCTGGTTTTGATTGAGATCGCCCTGATACTGCGCCAGTGTCGCCTGATAGCTGCGCGGATCGATCTGCGCCAGCAGCTGTCCGGCCTCGACTTTTTGCCCTTCGGTAAAGAAGACTTTTTCCAGCTGACCCGCCACACGGCTGGTGACGGTGACGCTGGCATTCGGGATCACCGTGCCCAGCGCATTGAGATACACCGGCACATTGGCCGTGGTGGCCACACCGCTATGCACCAGCGTGGCACCGCCGCCCATCATCGCCATACCCGGCGGGCCGCCTGCGCCCCCGCGATGACCACCCTTTCCTCCCCCTGGCGGCATACCACCCGGCGCACCGCCGTGTCCGCCCACTATGCGCCAAATCACGCCAGCCACGATCAACACAACAAGTAAAATGAGTAGCCATTTCAGCCAGTGGAAACGCGATCTGCGAGGGGAATTAATTGTCATCGGACTCTTCAGATAAACAGGAAAATGGAAAATCCCCTGCAATGTCAGGGGATTATTTCAAAAGAAATCATCACTGCTTGTATTATCAGCTGAAGTGCCATGGAATTTCCATGGAGAAACCGTAAGGGTAACGTTAAGGCACTCAGGCCTTCCAGCCGCCTCCCAACGCCTTATACAAGGTGATTTTCTCGCTCAACTGGCCCAGATGCGCACTGATTAACGACTGCTGCGAACTGTAAAGCGATCGCTGGGCCACTAATACATTGAGATAATTGTCTACGCCTTGCTTAAAACGCATTTCGGAATAGTCGTAATCGCGCTGGTTGGCGCCGACCTCCTGTTGCAGCGCTGTCAGCTGATCCTGCCAGGTATCCTGACCGGCCAACGCATCATTGACCTCTTTGAAGGCGGTTTGAATCGCTTTCTCATAGTCAGCAATTTCAATGCGTTTCTCAATGTGCGCGATGTTGAGATTTGCCTCGTTTTTGCCGCCGTCAAAGATGGGGAGATCTATCGATGGCACGAACGACCAGGCACCGGTGCCGCCGCCCAGCAAACTGCCGAGCGAGCTGCTGGTTGAGCCGCCAGAGGCCGTCAGGGTGATGCTCGGGAAGAACGCCGCGCGCGCTGCGCCAATGTTGGCATTCGCCGCTTTCAGGCTATGTTCCGCCGCCATAATGTCCGGGCGACGCGTCAGCAGATCAGATGGCAAGCCCGCCGGCGTGGCCGGGAACTGCCAGTTGGCGTCCAGCGTCGCGTGGGACAGCAAGGTGGCGGGCAGATCGGTGCCCACCAGCAAGCGCAGCGCATCCACATCCTGACGTACCTGACGCGTATAGCTTGCCACATCCGCCTGGGCAGCCCGCACGGTGCTCTCTGCCTGCGCCAGATCCTGATCGCTACTGGCCCCGCCGTTATAGCTGAGTTGCGTCAGACGATACGACTCCTGCTGACTTTTGGCGGTATTTTGCGCCAGATGCAGCAGATCGTTATCCGAACTCAAGGTCAGCCAGGCGGTTGCCACCTCAGAAATCAGCGAGATGCGCGTGGCGCGTTCGGTCGCGGCGGTGGACAGGTACGTTTCCTGCGCCTCATCCCGCAGGCTCTGCAAGCGACCAAAGAAGTCCAGCTCCCACGAAGTGACGCTCAGTCCGGCGTTAAGTTCGTGATAGGTCACCGCTCCGGTGGTCTTGGTGTTGTAGAGGTTGGCCGGTTCATGCGCCGAGGTCTGGCTGGCGGTAGCATTGATTGACGGCATTAACGCCGCGCGCTGCACCGTGACGCTCTGCTGCGCCTCTTCGACATTGAGCGCCGCGACCCGCAGGTCACGGTTGTTGTCGAGTGATAGCTGAATCAGGCTGCGCATCGTGGCGTCAGTGAAGAAGTTCTGCCACGGCAGATCCGCCACGTTGCCCACCGGCGTGGGCTGATCGTACTTCGCGTCTACCGGCATTGCGGGGCGCTGATAATGGGGCGCCAGCGTACATCCAGCCAGCGCCATGGCCAGCGGCAGCAGCGCCATACGGAAAGTTTTAGTGTTCATGCGTTGTCACCTCTGCGGATGCTTTTTTCTTTCGGGCGAAGAACTGCGATACCACCACGTAGAACATCGGAACAAAGAAGATGGCGAGGAAAGTGGCGGTGATCATCCCGCCTGCTACCGCCGTACCAATTGAGTGCTGGCTGCCTGCGCCCGCGCCGTTAGAGATAGTCAGCGGCAGCACGCCGAGAATAAACGCCATCGACGTCATGATAATCGGTCGGATACGCAGCCTCGCGGCTTCCACCGCTGCCTCGACCAGCGTTTTGCCTTCCCGTTCGTGCAACTCTTTGGCGAATTCCACAATCAGAATGGCGTTTTTCGCCGCCAGTCCCACCGTGGTGAGTAAGCCCACCTGGAAGAAGACGTCGTTCTGCAAGCCGCGCAGCAGCACGGCACTGATGGTCCCGAGAATGCCGAGCGGCACCACCATGATCACCGAGAAGGGAATGGACCAGCTCTCATACAGCGCGGCCAGACACAGGAATACCACCATAATCGAGATGATATACAGCTGCGTGGTCTGGTTGCCGGAAGCCTGCTCTTCATAGGAAATGCCGTACCACTGCACGCGGAAGCCTTTTGGCAACTGCTTCGCCAACTGTTCCACGGCTTTCATCGCTTCACCGGTACTCTGCCCTGCCGCAGGCGATCCGAGGATCTCTTCAGAGGTCAGGCCGTTAAAGCGTTCGAAGTGTGGCGAGCCGTAAACCCATTTGCCGCTGGCGAAGGCGGAGAAGGGCACCATGGTGCCGCTGCTGTTGCGGAAGTACCATTTATCGAGATCGGATGGCGTCACGCGTGAATCGGCTTTACCCATCAGGTAGACCTCTTTCACACGGCCGTTATACATAAACTGATCGATATAGCTGGAACCCCACGCCACTGACAGTGTGTTGTTGATGTCAGTCATGCTCAGGCCCAACGCGCTGGCCTTCTCGTCATTGATCTCCAGCTGATACTGCGGCTCATCTTCCAGCCCGTTCATGCGCACCTGCGCCAGATGCGGATCTTTGTTGGCCAGATCGATTAACTGGTGCGTAGCATCCATCATCTGCTGATGGGTGTGCGCGCCCGTATCCTGCAGATAGAGATCGAAGCCGGTGGCGTTACCCAATTCCATGACCGCAGGCGGCACCATGGCGAAGATTTTGGCGTTTTTGTAGTTGGCAAAATGCGCCATCACACGGTTCGCCAGATCCTGCACGCTTTGCCCGCTGTGGGTACGATCGCTCCAGTCCTTCAGGCGCACAAACGCCATGGCGTTACTCTGACCACGACCCGCAAAGTTAAAGCCCGCCACGCCAAAGGTGGTGGTGACCACCGAAGCCTCATTCTTCTGCAGATAGTCATTGAGATCGTTGATCACCTGCTGCGTACGCTGTGAAGAGGCGTTAACCGGCAGCGTCATCTGCACCATCATCAAACCCTGATCTTCGGCAGGCAGGAACGTGGTGGGCACACGCGTGAACAAAAAGCCCGTCACGCCGACGATCACCAGGTAGATCACCAGGAACAGGCCGCGACGGGAAATAACGTTGTTAACGCCGCGCGTATAGTGCATCGCGCCGCTGTCGAACTTACGGTTAAACCAGCCAGCAAAACCGGTGGTCTTGTGCTCCGCCGCCGAAGGTTTGAGCAGAGTGGCACAGAGTGCAGGGGTGAAGATCAGCGCCATGATCACCGACAGCGCCATCGCCGACACAATGGTGATGGAGAACTGGCGGTAAATCACCCCGGTCGAGCCGGAGAAGAACGCCATTGGCAGCAGCACCGCTGACAGCACCAGCGCGATACCAAACAGTGCGCCCTGTATCTGCTGCATCGACTTGATGGTGGCGGTTTTCGGATCGAGATGTTCTTCGTGCATCACACGCTCGACGTTCTCCACCACCACGATGGCATCATCCACCAACAGCCCTATCGCCAGCACCATACCGAACATGGTCAGGGTGTTGATGCTGTAACCGAAGGCCGACAGGATGCCAAAGGTACCGAGCAACACCACTGGCACCACCAGGGTGGTAATCAGAGTCGCGCGCAGGTTTTGCAGGAACAGCAGCATCACGAAGAACACCAGTACCACCGCTTCGATCAGCGTTTTCACCACTTCTTCTATCGAGGCGCTGACCACCGGGGAGGTGTCATACGGATACTGAATTTCAACATTATCCGGCAGCGAGTCTTTCAGATCGGCAATGGTCTGGCGCACCGCTTTAGCGGTATCCAACTCGTTCGCGCCGGTGGCCAGGCGCAGCGCAATACCTGCCGCTGGTTTGCCGTTCATGGTGGCATCAATGCCGTAGCTCTGCGGACCGAGCGCCACGCTGGCGACGTCTTTCAAACGCACCTGCGAACCGTCACTGTTCACTTTCAACAGCACGTTTTCAAACTGCTGCACGGTGGTGAAGCGGGTTTTACCCAGCACCGTAGCCTGCGTTTTTGCGCCCTGAATGGTCGGTAACCCGCCGAGTGAACCGGACGACACCTGCACGTTCTGATTATCAATGGCGGTGGTGACATCGCTCGGCATCAGGTTGTACTTGTACAATTTGGCGGGATCGAGCCAGATGCGCATGGCATATTCCGAACCCAGCACCATAAAGTCACCGACGCCTGGCGTACGCGAGATCGGATCTTCCAGCTTCGACACCAGCATATCCGCGAGATCGCCGTTGCTCAGCTTGCCGTCTTTAGAGATCAGCCCGATGACCATCATAAAGTTCTTTTGGTACTTACGGATGCGGATCCCTTGCTGGGTCACGTCGGTTGGCAACTGTGATTCCGCCAGCGAGACGCGGTCCTGCACCTGCACCTGGGCGATATCCGGATTGATGCCCTGGTTAAAGGTGGCGATGATCTGCGCACTGCCGTCCGAGGCACTGCTGGATTCCAGATAGCGCAAACCATCCAGGCCGTTCAGCTGTTGCTCAATCACCTGCACCACGGTGTTCTGCGTGGTTTCGGCGCTGGCGCCCGGATAGGTCACTGAGATCGACACCGCTGGCGGCGAGATATTGGGATACTGATTGACGGGCAAACTGATGGCCGCAATCCCGCCCACCAGCATCACGATAATCGCGATAACCCAGGCAAATATGGGACGTTCAATAAAAAACTTCGACATGCCGCCCCCTTATTGCGCCGCTGCGTCGGTCATCGACAGACTGACGGCATTGGCGGATGGCGTGTCATTGGTGCTGGCGGCAGTGGTAGTGACTTTCGCCCCAGCACGCACGCTTTGCAGATTGTTCACCACGACCTGTTCACCTTCACTCAGCCCAGACGTCACCAGCCATTCACCTTTGATCATCTCGCCGGTGTGAATACTGCGCTGCTCAATGGTGTTGTCGCCTTTCACCACGTAGACATACGGCTGGCCTTTGGTGTCATGCATGATCGACTCCTGCGGCACCAGAATCCCCTGCTGCTGAATACCCTGCGGGAAGCTGGCGTGCACATACATGCCCGGGAGTAGCTCGTTATGGGGATTCGGGAATACGGCGCGCAGCACCACGGTGCCGGTGGCGGTATCGACGTTCACTTCCGAGAACGCCAGTTTGCCTTGCTGCCCGTACTGACTGTTGTCTTCCAGAGAGAGGCCAACCGCAGCGGTGTTGTCATCCACTTTGGCAATTTTGCCGTCGGCTAATGCACGACGCAGACGCAGCAAGTCGGTGGATGACTCACTGACATCGACATAGATCGGATCAAGTTGAGTGATGGTGGCGAGATAGTCGGTCTGGCCGTTAGTCACCAGGGCACCGGCGGTATACAGCGAACGGCTGATATGACCCGAGATCGGCGCTTTCACCAGTGTGTAATCAAGATTGACCTTAGCGGTTTCCACATCGGCTTGTGCTTCACGCTCGGCCGCGACGGCATCGTCGTAAGTCTGCTGGCTGATGGCATGGGCAGAAGCCAGCGGCTGATAGCGTTTTGCCACCATGGCATCGTTTTGCCAGGTCGCCATAGCTTTGTCATAAGCGGCTTTATAGGTTGCCGGATCGATCTGATAGAGCGGCTGGCCCGCTTTCACTTCTCCGCCTTCGGTAAACAGGATTTTCTGGATCACGCCGCTGACCTGTGGGCGCACCTGCGCGGTGCGGACCGCCGTGGTGCGGCCAGGCAGTTGTGTCACCAGCGTGACGGGCTCAGATTTTAGGGCGATGACACCCACCTGGGGTGTCGCGGATGCAGCGGGCTTTGCTCCGCCCTGGTCACAGGCTGCCAGTAAAAACACCACGCTGGCAGAAAGAAGTTTCAGGCGCATAATTTTTCTCTGGATGAAAGGAGGGATAGTCACTGATGTGATGACATGCAAAAAATCATTGTAGGGAGGGAGTGATAAGGCGGTTGTTAAGGTTGCGTAAAATATATTTTCCAAAGGAAAATGGTAAACCTTTCGTGCCATAAATGGCTGTGAAATTTAGCTTTTTGCGGGTTTTCTTCGACATGGCGGTGCAATTTATTGTGCGTTTTGCCCTGGCAACATGACTTCAACTCCCGCGATGAATCGCGCCGCGACCCGATAGTGCAAAGTGGTTCATTACGCTCCCCCTTCATCTCGACCGCGCTAACCTTTAGGCTCAATCCCGCGACGACGCAATTCGCGGCGCGCCAAATCTTTCAACCAGCACGATAGCGTGATGTTTTCATCTTCGGTGACTTCGCGCAGTTGGTCATGCAACTCCGGATGAATGCGTAACTGAAACGCCGAGGAGCGGCCCCCGCCTTTTGGCGTTCGGTCTTTGGTTTTTGGCATCGGGACACACCTCAACGAATGGCAATAAAAAACGCCCCAAAGCCGCGCTACCAACACGGCAAGGGGCTGGCGAACCGAAATGGAATGCGGCATCGCGGTGCGTTACGCATAGGTTACACAGCAAGATATTTTTATGTTGGCGGGGAAGTGTTAAGACTCAGACAAGAGGTGTGAGCGAGTTCGCTCAGCGGTAAATTTCAGGTAAAAAAAACCCACGCATCCGCGTGGGTCGGTGCAACCGAACAGGGTGAATACCTGAGGACAGGTATTGCTGCCGCAGCAGCCGATCTTCACACCAATCAATACCTCTGGGACTTTTATCGTCGCCGAAAGTGGTGTGAGAAAACAGCCGCAAATCGCAACGGAGTTCGGCGAAATGCAACGAGGTGTGAAAAGCACCTCGCGGCAGTTACATCCTGATTTTACTAAGATTTATCCGAATTCGGTTTGCTGTAGATGGCGTCAGGCGCAATGTTCATATGCTTCAACACCGGCCCCATAATGTTGCCAAAGGTCGGTGCCGCCACCGTACCCCCGAAGTGGTCGCCCGCAGTGGGATGATTAATGAGTACCACCAGCGCCACTTCAGGATGACTGGCCGGCGCAACCCCGGCGGTGTAGTTAACGTAACCACCATCATATTTGCCAGTTGGGCCCATTTTTTCAGCGGTACCGGTTTTGGTCGCCAGACGATAGCCCGGTACGTTGGCACGTAGTCCCGATCCCCCTGGGAGTACGTCACTCTCCATCATATGCACCACGATTTCTGCGGTCACTGGATTCGCCACCTGTGTGCCCACCACCGGCGGTGTCACTTTGGTAATTGAGAGAGGGCGGTATATGCCATAGCTGCCTAACGTGGCGTATTCACGCGCGATTTGCAGCGGCGTCACACGCAAGCCGTAACCAAAGGCAAAGGTCGCACGTTCGATATCCGCCCAGCGCTGACGATGCAGCGGGAAATACCCCACGCTTTCGCCTGTCAGCCCTAATCCTGTGGGTTTGCCCAGACCAAATGCCTGATAGGTATTCACTAGCGCGTCGGCAGGCATCGCCAGCGCAATATGAGAGGCGCCGGTATCACTCGATTTTTGCAGGATACCGGTCACCGTCAGTCGCGGCCAGTGGCCAACGTCACGAATCAAATGGCCATTTACCGTGTAAGGCGAGGTATCCAGCACAGAGTCAGGGCGGATTAAATGACGCTCCAGTCCTTCCAGCACCACCAGGGGTTTGACCGTCGAACCCGGTTCATAGCTGTCATTGATCGCGGTGTTACGCATCTGTGCTGGCGTAGCGTTTTCATAATTGTTCGGGTTGAATGAGGGATAAGATGCCATCGCCAAAATTTCACCGGTATCGATCTTGATCAGCACTGCCGCACCGGAATCCGCTTTATTTAGCAACACGCCATCGCGCAGTTTGCTGTAGAGGGTGAACTGGTCAAACTTATCAATACTCAGCTGTACCGTTGGCGGCTGCTTCGGCGGCTCGTAATCAAGCATGGCAACGATGTTGCCCTCTTTGTCCTGACGATAAACCTCTTTGCCCGGCTCGCCTTGCAGCACGTGGTCGAAACCTTTCTCCAGACCGTTCAGGCCATTGCTGTCAGCTCCGACAATGCCAATCAACGGCGCAGCGGCTTCACTCATTGGATAGAAGCGGCTGTCGTTGTATACCGAGCTGATGCCCTTCAGGTGCAGTTCGGCGATGTCTTTGGCGATGCCCAGTTCGATCTTACGGCCAAGATAGAGGAAGCGTTTTTTCGGGTTCGCGGTGATCTGCTCACGCAACTCTTCCGGACGTAAGTTCAGCGCCGAGGCAAGATATGTCCATTTGGCGTTGGTGAAGTCGGGATTGGCTTCCAGCACGCGCATCGGGTCGGCGATGATATCACGCGCCGGTACGCTCAGTGCCAGTGCCTGGCCATCACGATCCAGTAAGGTGCCACGGTTGGTAGGTAAGGTGACGGTGCGCAGTGAACGCTGATCGGCCTCGTGCTCCAGCATCGGATGCTTAATCAGTTGCAGGTCGCCGACGAAGATCAGCAGCAACACCATGCAACTGAAGACACCCAGACAAATCAGGCGAAAACGAAACGGGTTAAATGGGGCTTTGATCTGGTCTTTTCCCAGAAGTTTTTTTATACGGGGCATAGCATTCCGCTGCAATAAACAGTTTTTTCAAGCTTGTTATCCGCAGTTATAAAGAAAGGTAAAGCGAGTTGACAGGAAAACTGTGTTTCAGTTCGTTAGCGCGAGCGACAGGCAAAAAAAACCTGCGCATCTGCGCAGGTCGGTGTAATCAAGAAAACTTTTTGATGCTCACCCATCAATACCTCTGGGACCCTGACTGTAGCAAGGTGGCATGACGGTTCTCCATCTCTCAAACGCAACAGTTACCCGCAAAATGTAACCAGCGGTGAGATTGTTAGCACCCCATTCACATCAGGTGTTTTTTGATTTCCACCAGGCAACTCATGGCGTTAGGGCCTTGCGTCAGTGACGAGGTGCCGATATCCAGCGTCAGCACATTGGGGTTACCGGCACGGTCCCACGGCTGCCAGGCACGGCCGAATCCGGGATCAAACCAGGCGCCGGTGGAGATAATCACCACACCTGGCGTTAAGCCATCGGTCAGACGCACACCGGCCAGCATACGGCCACGCGCATTACTGACTTCGATTTCGTCGCCATCCACAATCCCACGCGCACTGGCGTCCTGCGGATGCATATACAGGGTTTCACGTCCGGCAGTTTTATTCGCCTGTACCGTGGCAGTCGCGTCCATCTGGCTGTGCAGCCGATCCGAGGGCTGAATCGAGATCATATGCAGCGGGAAATCCTCGCTCATCGGTGCGCCCAACCACTCCTGCGGCTCACGCCATTCAGGATGTCCGGCAAAATCTTCCAGTTGATAATCGGCGATGGTCTGGCAGAACAGCTCGATTTTGCCACTGGCGGTCTGGATCGGATGGGCCTGCGGGTTGGCGCGGAAATCATCCATAAACACGTACGGCTTGCCGCCTTCCGGGATCTCAACAAAGCCGCGCTGCCAGAATTCACCAAACTCCGGGAAGTGAATATCTTTGCGCGCGTGCGCCACCGCACACTGCTGATACAGGTGTTCAATCCACTGCATCTCATTTCGCCCTTCGGTGAAGACATCGCGATAACCGAGACGATCGGCAATATCGGCGAAAATATCGAAGTCGTTGCGCGCCTGGTGCTGCGGTTTCACCGCCTGATGCATCGCAAACACAAAACGATCGCGTGAAGAGCCGCCGATGTCGTTGCGCTCCAGCGTGGTGGTGGCGGGTAACACGATATCCGCCATCTGCGCCGCCGGGGTCCAGACGATATCCTGCACGATCACGGTATCCGGGCGCTGCCAGCCTTCCACCAGGCGGTTGAGCTGCTGATGGTGGTGGAACGGATTACCGCCCGCCCAGTGCACCAGATGGATATCGGGATAGTGCAGGGTTTCGCCCTGGAAATGGTAAGGCTGGCCGGGATTCAGCAGCATATCGCTGATGCGTGCGACCGGAATCGAGAAGTTGCCGGGATTCGGCCCGGTGCTCATCATCGGCGCGGGCCCTTCCTGACGCGGATTACCGACGCTGTTCATCGAACCGTGACCAAAGGAGAAACCGCCGCCCGGCAAGCCTGGCTGACCCAGCATCGAGGAGAGCGCAGTCATCATCCAGTACGGCTGCTCACCGCGATGAGCACGCTGTACCGAGTAAGAACAGGTGATAAAACTGCGTTTGCCAATCAGCTGCTGTGCCAGCAACGCGATACGCGCCGCCGGAATCCCGGTGATGGCACTCGCCCATGCCGGCGTTTTGGCGATACCGTCGCTTTCGCCTAACAGATATTCTCGCAGTTGCGGCCAGCCGGTGCAGTGGCTGGCAAGGAAGCTTTCGTCCAGCGCATTGCGGCGCGTAATCTCATAACCGAGCGCCAGCATCAGCGCCACATCGGTGTTCGGGCGAATCGGAATCCACTCGGCATTGACGAACGCCGGGCAGTCATCACGCATTGGGCTGATGTTGATGATCGGTGTGCCTTTAGCGCTCAACTGCTCCAGCGCCGGTTTCAGACTGTGCTGCCCGGCTCCGCCCGATGCCACCTGGGCATTTTTCAGCGCCAGGCCACCGAAGGCGATAAAGATGTCGGCATGTTCCACCACGCTCGGCCAGTCGGTGACGCGGCCCGTGAGCGGCATGTAGGTACCAATCACATAGGGCAGGAAGAACTGCGCTGCGCCCCAGCTGTAGTTGCCCTGCTGGTCCACCCCGCCGCCGCCCTGGAAGTAGAAACGACGGATCAGGGTGCGCGCATGGTTAACGCGTCCAGCCGATGACCAGCCGTAGGAACCGTTGAAAATACCCGATGCGCCGTAGCGCTCGCGCACGCGGCGATTCTCTTCCGCCACCAGATCCAGTGCGGTATCCCAATCCACGGCGACAAAATCTTCACGACCACGCAGCGTGCGATCGCTGTTCTCACGCGACTTTAGCCATGAACGACGTACCATTGGCTGGCGGATACGCTTATCCGAGTAGACCAGTTCCGGGATGGTGTTGAGCATCGGCGACGGATCGGCGTCAGCAAAAAAGGGTTCACAGCCAATCAGGCGGTCGTTTTCCGTGACGGCAGTAAATGCGCCCCAGTGCGCCAGGTGTGGCACGCGTGTTTTCATGGTTATTGGGTCCGGCAGGCAGGTCTGAATCGTGCTGGCAGCATACCATGAGGCGATAGCAGGGCTAAAGCCAGTCTGTGAGCGCCTGATTTTCCGCACTTTTGCGACAGCGCTGGCATTCTCGCGGGTTGCTACAGGTACTGTTTTCCGTAACACTGATGGGATGTGTAAACGTTTTCCCGGATGCAAGTAACCGCATGGCTACCATTAAGGATGTTGCCCGCATGGCTGGGGTATCGGTCGCGACCGTTTCCCGCGTCATCAATAATTCGCCCAAAGCCAGCGAGAGTTCACGCCTCGCCGTGACCCAGGCAATGGAGCAGTTGCAGTATCACCCGAACGCCAATGCACGCGCGCTGGCGCAGCAATCCACCGAAACCCTTGGTCTGGTGGTGGGTGACGTTTCCGACCCGTTTTTCGGCGCGATGGTGAAAGCTGTCGATGAAGTCGCAGGTGCCACCGGCAACTTCCTGCTGATTGGTAACGGTTACCACATTGAGCAAAAAGAGCGTCAGGCGATTGAGCAACTGATGCGGCATCGTTGCGATGCCTTAGTGGTGCATGCCAAGAAAATTCCTGACGCCGATTTAGAAGTGCTGATGAAGCAGGTGCCGGGTATGGTGCTGCTGAATCGCCTGCTGAAAGGCTTTGAGTCGCGCTGTATCGCGCTCGATGACCGTTACGGTGCCTGGCTGGCGACACGCCATCTGATCCAACAAGGCCATACGCAAATCGCCTTTATCTGCTCGACCCACCCGATTTCTGACTCCGAAGACCGCCTGCAGGGCTATTACGATGCGCTGAAAGAGCACGGTTTACCATCTAACGACCGCTTAGTGGCGTGGGGCGAGCCGGATGAAGTCGGTGGCGAGCAGGCGATGACCGAGCTGCTGGGGCGCGGTAAGCAGTTCACCGCCGTGGCCTGTTACAACGATTCGATGGCCGCCGGTGCGCTGGCAGTGCTGAGCGACAACGGTATTCGCGTGCCAGAAGAGATGTCGCTGATTGGTTTTGATGATGTGCTGGTCTCGCGCTATGTGCGTCCACGACTCACCACGGTGCGTTATCCAATTGTCACTATGGCGCAGCAGGCGGCGCAGCTGGCACTGGCGTTAGCCAACGGCACAGAGATGCCGGAGGTGACCAACATGTTTAGCCCGACGTTGGTGAGACGCCATTCGGTGAGTGGGCCAGGTTGATTTTCCGGTGCGCATTAATGCGCACTCTACGAAAAACGGCCTCTCGATCCGATGAAAAATGTGGTGCGCGGATACCCGTCTATCGACCCGATGCTCAATCTGGCGTGCGAATCTCTCTAAACACCGTAGGGGCGGCATTTATGCCGCCCGGGTTATAACGCCTGCGAATAAACCTTCACTCGCACATCCGGGAACTCCAGCGCGTCACACTGATACTGCCAGCCAAAGCGCTCGTAGTAGCCGCCAAACGTTGACCACAGCCACAGTTTTTCATGCCCGCGCTCGCGGGCATAATTCAACACATGCTGCTGCAGCGCTTCGCTCAAGCCATTGCCGCGCGCAGGTTCATCCACATACAACGCGGCAATCCACGGATAGAGATCCTGACGGCTGATCAAGTCACAGCGCCAGAATCCCACCGTGCCCAACGGCACATCGCCATCCAGTGCCACAAAAGTCACCGGATATTCGGCGCCGTTCAGGCTGCTGCGCACAATGCTGTCGTAAAATTCGCGGGATGTTCCCTCGCCAAACGCCTGCCACAGCCAGTCGGTGATATGGCTGGCGTGGTGCGGCACCTCGCTGAGCGCAACAATTTTAATCACATCAGCTCCAGCGCCAGCAGCTCCTGAATGGTCTGCGCGCGACGAATCTCACGTGATGTGCCGTTCTCAAACAGCACTTCAGGGATCAATGGACGGCTATTGTAGTTGGACGACATCGATGCGCCGTACGCGCCGGTATCGTGGAACACCAGATAATCGCCGACCTGCGTGGCTGGCAACGCACGGGTTTCGACTTTACCGCCTTCCAGTTGGGTGAACACATCGCCCGACTCGCACAGCGGACCGGCCACCACGCTCTCAACGGTTGCGTCGCTCAGCGCGCGACCATCGGCTGGCAGCACGGAAATATGGTGATAGCTGCCGTACATGGATGGACGCATCAGATCGCTGAAACCGGCATCCACCAGCACAAAGTGACGGCTGCCCATCTCCTTAACCGCACGCACCTGAGACACCAGTACGCCAGACTCTGCCACCAGGAAACGGCCAGGTTCAATTTCCAGTTTCACCGGATGACCGAGATGCGCCGCGATGCGGTCACGCGCACCACTCCACAAGCCGAAATAGTGCTGCGTATCAATGGCTTCTTCGCCGAAACGGTATGGAATCGACAAACCACCACCCGCTGAAATGGCTTCCAGATCCTGGCCAAATTCGATGACCTGATCGACCATCGCGTCACACACCTGCTGCAGGTGGCCATAATCGACACCGGAACCAATGTGCATATGCAGGCCCACCAGTTTCAGGCCGTGCTGCTGAATCGCCGCCAGCGCCAGCGGCAGATCACTGTGCCAGATGCCGTGCTTGCTGTTCTCACCACCAGTGTTGGTTTTCTGGCTGTGACCATGACCAAATCCCGGGTTGATGCGCAGCCAGACTTTATGGCCTGGTGATACAGCCCCAAGCTGATGCAACATGTCTACGGAACCGGCGTTGACCGGCACTTTCAATTCCGCGATACGCGCCAGGGTTGGCTGATCAAAAACGTCAGCGGTAAAGACGATATCTTCGCCACCCGGTTGGAAACCGGCGGCCAGGGCGCGTTCAATTTCACCCAGTGAAACGGAATCTACTTTTACGCCAGCGGCACGCATCAGACGCAGAATGTGAATGTTTGAGCAGGCTTTTTGCGCGAAACGCACCACGTCAAAGGCGCTCAACTGCGCAATACGCTGCTGAATAATCGCGGCATCGTAAGCCCAGAATGGCCCAGCATAGCGCTGCGCCAGCGGCAATAAATTGTCGGCAGTCAGTGCCGTTTCGGTGTTGTTCAGTGGACGTGGCATCTTAATTCTCCTGTGTCTTTGCCACTATTTAGCCACAGCCGTTCAATTCAGAAAAATATCTGTTTTAGCGTCAGCTATGCAAATATGATATGGAATTGCAGAGAGGATTTATGGCAAAAATTAACTGGCGACATATCGAAATTTTTCATGCGGTGATGACCAGCGGCAACCTGACGCAGGCGGCTGCATTGCTACATACCTCACAGCCGACGGTGAGCCGTGAGCTGGCGCGGCTGGAGCAGCAGCTGGGGCTGGAACTGTTTGAACGGGTGCGCGGACGTTTGCAGCCCACGGTGCAGGGTTTACGGCTGTATGAAGAAGTACAACGCTCGTGGTACGGCTTAGACCGCATCATGGATGCCGCCGAAGGTTTGCGCCAGTTCCGCCAGGGTGAGCTGTCGATTGCCTGTTTACCGGTATTTTCGCAATCGCTGTTACCTCCCTTGCTACAGCCTTTCCTGCAACGCTATCCGCAGGTCAGCCTGAACATCATTCCGCAGGAGTCGCCGCTGCTGGAAGAGTGGCTGTCGGCACAGCGCTACGATCTGGGTCTGACCGAAACCCAGCATGCCCCGGCAGGCACCGAGCGCGTACCGCTGCTGACCTGCGATGAAGTGTGCGTGCTGCCGCCAAACCATCCGCTGTGCCAGCGTGAGGTGCTGACGCCGCAGGATTTTCAGGGGGAGAATTACGTCAGCTTGTCGCGCAGTGATAGCTATCGTCAGCTGTTAGATTCGCTGTTTCATGAACAAGAAGTGGAGCGTCGTCTGGTACTGGAGACGCACAGTGCGGCTTCCGTATGTGCGATGGTGCGCGCTGGCGTGGGGATTTCGATTGTGAATCCGCTGACGGCGCTGGATTACGCCGACAGCGGTGTGGTGATGCGCAAGTTCAGTATTGCGGTGCCCTTCACCGTGAGCCTGGTGCGGCCACAGCATCGCCCGGCCTCAGCGCTGGTTGATCACTTCTGCGACCATCTGCAACAGCAGGTGGCCACCTTTAACCAACGCATTGCTGAGCGTCTGGCTTAAGCGCGTACCGCTTCGCCCTGCCCGCCCGACTTACGGAAGGTGATCAGGCAGATGACCAGACCGACCACCGCCAGTGCAGCGGCGGCGACCGGCACTGACGTCAGGCCGTAGCCTTTATCGATCACCGCGCCGCCGACCCAGGCACCGAGCGCATTACCGACGTTGAACGCAGAGATATTCAGCGTGGAGACCAGGTTAGGTGCGTCTTTACCGTGGCGCACCACATTAATCTGCAAGCCGGGCACGGTCGCAAAGGTCGCCATCGCCCACAGGAACAGCGTGATTTCTGCCAGCCACAGCGCGTGGCTGGTCCAACTGAACAGCAGCGAGAACACCGCGATCAGCACAAAACTGAGGATCAGGCTGAAGGAAACTTTCCAGTCGGCCAGTTTACCGCCGAGGATGTTACCGACGGTTAAGCCCGCACCAATCAGGAACAGCGTCCAGCTCACGCCGCGATCGGTGATGCCCGTCACCTGCAACAGCAACGGCGCGATGTAGCTAAACAGCGCAAACATCGCTGCAGCAAAGAACACCGTCATCAGCAGCGACAGCCACAGTTTGCCATTCGCCAGCGCGCTGACTTCACTCGCCAGATGCACCGGTTTCTCTTCTTTGTTGGTCGGAAGACTGACAATCAAAGCGATAAAGGCGAGGATGCCGATGATCGCCACGCCCCAGAAGGTGGCGCGCCAGCCAAACAGCTGACCAAACCAGGTACCAAGCGGCACGCCCAGCACGTTGGCGAGAGTTAAGCCAGTGAACATCAACGCTACCGCCGATGCCTGACGGCTGGGTGCCACCAGACTCGCTGCCACCACCGAGCCGATACCAAAGAAGGCGCCGTGGCACAGTGCGGTGACCACACGCGCCAGCATCAGCAGGTTATAGGTGTACGCCAGCGCACACAGCACGTTGCCGATAATAAAGATGATCATCAACAGAATCAGAGTACGTTTACGCGGCAGCTTCGCCGTCAGCAACGCCATGATCGGTGCACCGATGGCCACGCCCAGTGCATAACCACTGATCAGCCATCCTGCTGAAGGAATCGACACCTGTAAATCGCCCGCCACTTCCGGCAGCAATCCCATAATCACGAATTCCGTGGTGCCGATGGCGAACGCACTCAGCGCCAGCGCCAGTAATGCAACAGGCATAACACACTCTCCTAAAATGTTTTACAGGCGGGCCGCACGGCGGACGCAATGCGGTTACAACGGACGCATACCCTCATTCTTTTGAGTTGCAGGCAGGGGCAAACGAGACAATCCCGATGAGCTGGCTTAAATCAGTGATTAGAGTGAGCGATATCAGCCAACTTACCTGCAACCCAAACGATGACGGGTTTTATTATTTGAACTGCGTCACATTCTGATTAAAGCACAGGCTTGGCAGCTCAACCAGCCTCTGTGCTGCAAGGCATTTTTGCTTGCAACGCAATAATCCCTGCGCGGGAAAGTGACTGCAGCTGACCACTGAGACAGATGGCACTTTTCACGCTACGCTTGATTCAGCTGTGATCGTTGTCACAGCAATTCAGCTTTCGGCGAGAAATCAATCAGTAAAGGATGCGCGCGCATTGCCGATACCTCAACCAGTTACGCGGTGATGCGGTGTCAAAAAATGCAGGGGGAACACCTATGCGATGGCTGATCGCACTGACAGTGGGTTGCCTGAGTGGCTGCTCCGTGGGTCACTACGAGTACAGCAAAGAAGCCGCAAAACGCGTCGATATGACCGTGACTGGCATTCCTACCGTGCTGGGTATTGGCGCGCTGGGCACCACCATTCCACTAACACCTGAATACAGTTTGACGGCCGCACACGTGGCGAAATACTCCATGTATCGGGTGAAAGCCTGGCATCCTGAGTGCGATATCGCTGTGGTGTATCACAAGAACACCGAACCCAATCTGCCCCCACCGTTCCGCAACAGCCATATTGGCGACAACATCAATCTATACGGTTACAGCTTTATCTCGGCCATGCCGGTGGCCTCAAGCGGCAAGAATTTAATCAACACCACACTGGCGAATGACTGGAATAAACCGAGTTGTGTGGTGGTGGCCGCAAATGCCGGTGTAGTGAAAGGCATGTCAGGCGGTGCGGTGTACAACGCCAGCGACGATACGCTGGCGGGGGTGATTGTCGGCTACAGCAGCGCGATTGACGACAATAAAAGCGGTAAGACCTTGTATAAGGATGTGGCGCTGTATGTGCCTTACGCACGTTTCCAGGTGTGGCTGGATCAGGTGATTAAGTCGTAAAGCATCCGAGAGTCTCGATCCCGCTGATGCGTCTGAATCCGCTATCTTTCACTGAAATGCCAATCCCTCAACGGGATCACTCCCCTCTTCCAGTGGAAGAGGGGAAAGAAAAAGGCGCTTACGCAGGCACCCAAGCCCCTTTTAACTGCACCTGCGGGAAACCGGCGGTCAGAATACGCAGTTCGGCATCGCGCGGGGTGTTATCACCCTGCCCCTGAATGCTAACGATATCCTGCGGGCAGGCCGAGAATGCCACGAAGCAATCCATCTCGGCGCGCAACACAATGTAATCGCCCGGCTTGGTCACCACCGGCAATGTTTTCAGAGTAATACCGTCCGGCTGCACCTGAATATTCATAAAAATATTCAATGACGCCAGATTGCCGTGCGGCAGCTCGACACCTAACTCACGCATGCCTTCAAACAGATTATCGTGGCAGTTGCGGTGATACTCGGTGCAGCCCAACAACTCATAACGACGCGCATCGCAGGCGGCCATGAAGGAGTCATGCACGCCCGGTGAGGTATCCGCCACCAGCGTTAAAATCGGGTGGCGCTGGCTGGTGATAAAACTGTCACCGACTTTGGGATTGAGACGCTGGTTCCACACACGCGTCGCTTCCATACACATATATTCAGTGACGTCTTCGGCGTTGTACGCCCAGCAATCCACCACTTGCGTACCGTGCAGATTGATCACCTGCACCGCTTCCCCTTTCTTCAAACGCACCGCTTTGCCGTAGCGCGCGGGAATGGTTATCGCTTCACGATGCTGATATTCAGCCGACATAGTGTTCTCCTGATTAATGCTGCATGCCGCGACGATAGCGCGTCATGCGAGATTCAAGGCCGCGTGCCAGCCAGTCGATCAGACTGTTGAGCAGCCAGTAACAGAGCGCCACGGTGAGATAGATCTCCAGCGGCGCGTAGGTATCCGAAATCGCCTGTTTTGCGGCGTACATAAACTCCTGCACCGAGACAATCGACAGCAGCGCAGAGTCTTTGATCAACCCAATCATCAGCCCGACCAGCGGCGACAACATCTGCGGCAGGGTTTGCGGCAGCACCACATCGCGTAACTGCTCGCTGCGGCTCAGGCCCAGCACGCGACACGCTTCCCATTGCCCTTTCGGCAACGCCTCGATGGCCGAGCGGATAACCTGCGCGATGTAGGGCGCGTAATAGAGCGTCAGGGCCAGTACGCCCACTACCGGCGATGACAATGTGATGTCGTACTCTGGCAGCACAAAATAGAGCAAATAGATCACCACCAGCAGCGGCAGTGCGAGTGTTAGTCCGCTGTAGAGGTTGAGCAAGCGCAACCAGAACGGCGAAGCGCGCATCAGCAGTAACGCCATCAGCCCGCCCCATACCAAAGAACAAAAGGCGGCGATGAGGCACAACTTCAACGTGGCGATCATGCCGTCACCGAGTGAAGGCAAGGAGGTCAAAATAGCTTGCCAATCCATCAGGCGATCCTCCGTTTGGCTTCCAGACGTCGTGCGGCGGCAATCAACGGCATGGCAATCAACAGATATCCCGCCGCCACTAACAACAGCACCTGAGTGGCTTCATAGGTGCGCGCAATCACAATTTGCCCGGCGTAGGTCAACTCGGTCAGTGCCACCACCGATGCCAGCGGCGTAGTTTTCAGCAGAATAGTGAACTCGTTGACCAGCATCGGCAGACTGGCGCGCATGACCTGCGGGTTAATCACATACCACCAGGTCAGGAAACGGCTCAGACCTAAGGTCCGCGCCGCTTCGAGTTGCCCACGCGTGACCAGCGAACGGTTCACGCGCAAAATCTCCGCCACGTAGGCGCCGCTGTTGAGGCCGATGGCGATCACGGCGGCAAGCATCGGCTGACCGCCGAGCCCCAAACGCGGCAGGGTGAAAAACACTACGAACAGTTGCACGATGGCCGGTGTACCGCGCATCAGGCTGACGTACAGTCGACCGATGGCGCGCCAGATCCAGGCGCGACGCAGTTGCAGGAAGCAACCAAGCTGCCCCATCACCACGCTAACCAACGACGCCAGCACGGTCAGTAGCAGCGTCATCAGCAGGCCATGTCCGAGTTCTGGCAGCGCGGCCACTACCTGTTGATCCAGCCCCATGCGTTACTCCGCGTTAAAGTCGTGCAGGTTTTCCGCTACAGACAGCAGCAGCGGTGCGGGTTGATCGTTGCCCTCAATGCCGGTGTTGCAGGCCGAGACGATGAACTGGGTGTCCATCACCACGCGACAGGTAATGCTGTCGCCGGCTTTAGTTAGGTTCGGCTCTGGCAGGATGTCGCCCGCACGTGTCAATTTGACGTGCATAAACAGGTTAATCGGGTCTGGTAGCTTCGGCACCACCATGCCCAATCGCGCCAGCTCGCCGCTCACCGCTTCCAGGCAACCTTCGCCCTGATAACCTTTTTCCGCCAGGAATGCGCGGGTGGAGGCTGGCAGCAGCAGGTCATGGCGCTTCACGCTGTCTTTGCCTAATACCATCATCGGGCGGCGGCGGTTGTTGACCAGACGCATGCCCGAGCCGAGCAGATAGCTGTTGCTGAACACGCGAGTGTGATGCACGGACAACCACACCGCCGGATCGGCAAGGCTGAAGCCAAACAGAGAAGCCACCGCGCCGTCGGCTTGAGCCGTGATGCGCAGCAACTGGCCGCGCAGCACCTTTATCGACCCAACGCTGCCCGGTTCAACCGTGAACGCTTGTGCCAGCGTGCGCTCAGCGGTCTCTTCATAACTTTCACGCATTAACAGCATGATTCATCTCCTCTGCGTGAAATTCGTCACTCACCACGATATCAATCGGCGTGACCTGCAAACCGTTGCCGGGAATGATGTCCTGCGGGCATGACGACACCGAACAAATCAGATCGCACAGCGCTTCAAAAGTAATGCTGTCGCCTGCCTTGCTATTGGGATCGGTGACTTCCATCCGGCCATCGGCGGTCACCGGGCCGTTCTGGAACAGGTTGAACGGCTCAGGTAACGAGAAATACGTCACGCCAAAGGCCTTCATCCCTTCCAGCAGGTTATCGACGCAGTTGCGGTGGCCTTCGACACCGAAATCGACGCTGAAACGTGTGCGATCGCAAGCTGGCACGTTCGCATCGTGGATGCCGATGCTGTCCGCCAGGATACGCAGCATCGGGCGGTTTTCACTCGACCACAGCGCGTCGCCGGGTTTGAAGAACAACGAACGCAAGTGCTGGCGGGTATGCACCGGCGACAGCTTTTCATTTAAATCATCGGCGTTGACGGCGACGAAATCCGCCGCCTGCTGCCCTTCACTGTCAATCACGGTAATAAACTGGCCCTTACGCACGCGGAAGGTTTTGCCATGGCCCGCAGGCACAGTCAGATTGCACTGGCACATAATTACTCCTGAGGAATGAAATCGCTGGCGGGCACGGTAAAGGTGGTGCCGAGATACTGCTGCTGCAGTTTGGTCAGCTCGCCATCCTTCTGCATCGCCAGAATATGGTCGCTGATGGCTTTATTCAGGCTGCCGTCTTCTTTACGTGTTGCCCAACCCATCCACTGTGAAGGACCGACTTCGCCGACCTGCGCCACTTTACCGGCGTATTTTTTCGCCACCGGCGCCAGTACCGAGATGTCGTCATAAACGAAGTCCGCGCGTTTAGTCATCAGGGTGCTGACGGTCTGATCCAGCGAATCCACGTTGATGATGGTAATGGGTTTTTTACCCTCTTTTTTCAGCTGCTCGTTAAAGCCTTTCAGCAACTGCTCGGGCACGCTGGCGGTTTTCACTGCACCACGCAGTCCGGACAGGCTTTCCGGGCTGAGAGTTTTGCCGCTGAAGGTGCTGGCTTCACTTTCGCGCACCAGCACACCGTTGACGGTTTTGCTGTAAGGCACGGTGAACAGCACTTTTTTCGCACGCTCAGCGGTGATGTTAAGGGAAGAGCCTTCGGCGTTGAACGAGCCAGAAATCAGGCCCGGCAAAATGCCGCTGAAGGCGGTTTTCTGAAACTCCAGTTTCACACCGAGATCTTTGGCGAAGGATTGCATGATCGCCACGCTGTAGCCGGTGATCTCACCTGAATCATTGGTGTATTCGTATGGAGGAAAGGTTGGATCGATGCCAACGGTGATTTTGCCGCTGCTTTTGATGTCACTCAGGGTGTCGGCTTTCGCCTGCGCCATGGTGCCAACGGAGAGAAGTGCGGCGATCAGCAGTGCTGTTTTTTTCATTGTGGTGTTTCCCTGGTGTTGGTGAAATGTCTTTTTCTACTGAGCATATTTTGTGCCAGCTTTTTCACCCTCCAGGTAACACCTTTGAGGTACAAGGGGTATTACTGAATAAAATCAGTGAGAAACATATGTTTCTTTAATTAAAAATTAAATTTCTTAGATTTCACGCAGGCAAAAATGGACTGATAACACGGGGGAATGATTGCACCTTTTTAGTGCGAACGCTGGCGCATGGCGCGCCAGAACGGGGCATTATTCGAGTTCGTCGAGGGACTGGTGCAACGCTTCAACCTGCGCGAGGTAATCGTTACTGGTTTTGCCCATTTGTCGGGCCACCAGTGAACAGAGCAGATTGCAAACACCCGAGAGCGCGGCGGTGCTGTCGAACATCAGGCTACTGTCGGTGTGGCAGCGCACTACCCATTGCGCATGGCGCGCCGGTTTACCGGATAGTACGTCGGCGATATACAGCATCGGCACGGCGCGTTCTGCCAGCGCGTTCATTGCCGCTTCCAGCGCAGGCATACGCCGACGCAGGCCAACACAGATCACCACATCCTGCTGATTCAGGGCGGCGAGATGCTCCGCCAGCGAATCGCCGGGACGCGGCAACAGGCGCACATCGGGATGGATATGCACCAGATCGCGGTAAATCAGCTGTGCAATGGTCTGACTGTGACGCCAGCCCATCACCACCACGCGGCGTGACTGCGCAATGGCGCTCACCGCCTGTTGCAGCTGTTCACTGTCCAGCGTGCGATAGCTGTTGACCAGGTTGGCGATCTCTTTTTCCAGGTGCTGCTGCATGATGCTGGCGAGCGGTGATGCGGTCGGCACGGCTTGCAGATAGAGCGGTGAGCCGCTGCTCTGCATGTCACGCGCCTGACGGCGGGCGGCTTCATAGCTTTCGTAACCGAGATGACGGAAAAAACGCGTGGTGGTGGCTTTGGAAACGCCGGCACTCTGTGCCAGTTCGGTCGCGGTGTTCATCGCCAGCTGGCCAGGTGCCGCCAGCAGCACGTCGGCCAGTCGCTGCTCATGGCTGGAGAGTTGATCCCAGTGCTGTTGTATCCGGCCCTCTAACGTTGCCGCTTTTGCACTCATGGTGATTCCCTGAAAATAAAAAAACTATCCTGCACAGAGCGTGCCGGGTTGTCATCAGGAATTTTATTTGGAAAGGGAAATGAAAAAATCGCCGAATAAAAAAGGCCGCCATAAATGGCGTAATGCTTGTCAGTT
>NZ_JZRD01000037.1:0-1646 GCF_000963995.1 Pantoea sp. SM3 | reverse complement strand
TGCTCTTTAACAATCCGGAACAAGCTGAAAATTGAAACGACGTGTCGGTTCATTTCTCCGTAATAAGAAATGAATGATGACATGTTCGAGTCTCTCAAATGCTTGCAGTCTGCATGCGTTGCAAAACGCCTGTGGGTTGTGAGGTTAAGCGACTAAGCGTACACGGTGGATGCCCTGGCAGTCAGAGGCGATGAAGGACGTGCTAATCTGCGTAAAGCGTCGGTAAGGTGATATGAACCGCTACAGCCGACGATGTCCGAATGGGGAAACCCGGTGCACTCTGTGCATCATCGCAACATGAATACATAGTGTTGCGAGGCGAACCTGGGGAACTGAAACATCTAAGTACCCAGAGGAAAAGAAATCAACCGAGATTCCCCCAGTAGCGGCGAGCGAACGGGGAACAGCCCAGAACCTGAATCAGTTTGTGCATTAGTGGAAGCGTCTGGAAAGTCGCAGGGTACAGGGTGATACTCCCGTACACAAAAATGCACTTACTGTGAGTTCGAAGAGTAGGGCGGGACACGTGGTATCCTGTCTGAATATGGGGGGACCATCCTCCAAGGCTAAATACTCCTGACTGACCGATAGTGAACCAGTACCGTGAGGGAAAGGCGAAAAGAACCCCGGCGAGGGGAGTGAAACAGAACCTGAAACCGTGTACGTACAAGCAGTGGGAGCCTGATTTGTCAGGTGACTGCGTACCTTTTGTATAATGGGTCAGCGACTTATATTCTGTAGCAAGGTTAACCGTATAGGGGAGCCGCAGGGAAACCGAGTCTTAACTGGGCGTTAAGTTGCAGGGTATAGACCCGAAACCCGGTGATCTAGCCATGGGCAGGTTGAAGGTTGGGTAACACTAACTGGAGGACCGAACCGACTAATGTTGAAAAATTAGCGGATGACTTGTGGCTGGGGGTGAAAGGCCAATCAAACCGGGAGATAGCTGGTTCTCCCCGAAAGCTATTTAGGTAGCGCCTCGTGAACTCATCTTCGGGGGTAGAGCACTGTTTCGGCTAGGGGGCCATCCCGGCTTACCAACCCGATGCAAACTGCGAATACCGAAGAATGTTATCACGGGAGACACACGGCGGGTGCTAACGTCCGTCGTGAAGAGGGAAACAACCCAGACCGCCAGCTAAGGTCCCAAAGTCATGGTTAAGTGGGAAACGATGTGGGAAGGCACAGACAGCCAGGATGTTGGCTTAGAAGCAGCCATCATTTAAAGAAAGCGTAATAGCTCACTGGTCGAGTCGGCCTGCGCGGAAGATGTAACGGGGCTAAACCATGCACCGAAGCTGCGGCAGCGACGCTTAGGCGTTGTTGGGTAGGGGAGCGTTCTGTAAGCCGTTGAAGGTGAACTGTGAGGTTTGCTGGAGGTATCAGAAGTGCGAATGCTGACATAAGTAACGATAAAGCGGGTGAAAAGCCCGCTCGCCGGAAGACCAAGGGTTCCTGTTCAACGTTAATCGGAGCAGGGTGAGTCGACCCCTAAGGCGAGGCTGAAAAGCGTAGTCGATGGGAAGCAGGTTAATATTCCTGCACTTGGTGTTACTGCGAAGGGGGGACGGAGAAGGCTACGTTATCCGGGCGACGGTTGTCCCGGTTTAAGCATGTAGGCGGAGAGTTTAGGTAAATCCGGACTC
>NZ_JZRD01000036.1:0-71414 GCF_000963995.1 Pantoea sp. SM3 | reverse complement strand
TCCAACTTTCGGGGTTCACTTCACAAAGCACGCCCGCACACCATCACTCTTCCGCCACTTTACCGCGCCATGTCGCGCTGCTTCATCTCACCGCGCCTGTATATGACCAGCGCATCAACAAAGCAAATAATGAATGACGTGTCAGATGACGCTCAGAGGGTAAACGGCGGTTTGCCTGCCAGCATCTGTTCGATCACCTGCAGCACACCCTCTTCATTATTGCTGGGCGCTTCATAGCGTGCGGCGTCTTTCACTTTTTGAGGGGCATTCGCCATGGCGAAGCTGAAGCCCGATTGCTGCAACATCTCCAGATCGTTACCGCCATCGCCAAACACCAAAATCTCGCTGCGATCGATGCCCCAGCGTTTACCGAGCAGATCGAGCCCATGGCCTTTGTGATTGCCAGGCACAATCAGATCCACTGAGCCGTGGCCGCTGGAGGTCGCTGCGGCCGAACCCTGATGCAGGCGTTCGATATCGGCCATTAACGGTTCAACATAATCATCGGAGAGATTGAGGGCGAACTTGAAGAGTTTGTCATCCGCGACCTCATCGAGGCTGCGAATCGGTTTCAGACGGTGGCAGTAGTGGCGCATCTTCACCAGCCAGCTCTCCTCAAGACCTTCGAAGTAGTAGGCACTTTCACGTCCACAAAGGATATAACGCAGTTCCGGGTAGTGCCCGTTGTGCAGGGTATCGAGTACCGCATCGATATCGTCACGGCTGAACGCGCCGCAGAACAGCTCTTCATCGCGATCGATGATCCATGCACCGTTTTCGGCGACGAAGGCAATTTCGCTGGAGATATCGGGGAAGAAGGATTTGAGTTGGTAATACTGGTTGCCACTGGCGACCACAAATTTGATGCCGCGCCGTTTCATTTCCTGATAACAAGCCTGAAAACGAGCCCGGTTGTACTGCTTTTTATCGTCGAGAAAGGTGCCGTCCTTGTCTACTGCCACCATTTTTACCACGGTCATCATGACTCCTTAGCGCGTTGTAGGGAAAAAAGGGTCGCATAGAGAATAACCTGGTGAAGGCAGAAAGCAGAGAGAAACACGGATGGCCGTAGCCATCCGTGGGAGAGATTAGTTGAACGCGCCGTTCAGCAACAGCGAGGTGATCACGCCAGTGGCGGCAGCAATCAGGACGTAATTGCCGTCAACGTAAGACCAGTACTCACCGCGTGGCGGCTCTGGTAGACGGCGTTCGCGCCAGTCATCTACGCGATAGTGCGGGCCGCGGAATTCTGGCGGCATTGGGTGTCCGCGACGGAAATCGTGGCCGTTCCAGGCGAAGTGATCACCGTCATGGTGTCCATCTGGGCCACGATGGTCGGCATAACGGTCATGATGATCCGGGCCACGGTCCGGGCCATGGTTGTAGCCATGATCGGGGCCGCGATCGCCGCCATGGTCAGGGCCACGTCCATGATCCTGATGCTGGTCGCCGCCGTGCTGCTGCCAGCGCTGGTCGCCCGGGCCATCTGCCCAGGAAACGGAAGAGAACAGTGTGCTGCATGCAATAAATGACGCAATAAGACTTAATGTTGTTTTTTTCATGATGTTGCCTCCAATGATAACGGCAGTTACTGCGCCGTCGAGAGACACTATTCACCAATTAAAAACAAAAGAGGATTTCCAAAACTCTTAAAAACCGCAGACTTACATTAAATTACTACAAATTAGCGATTTCTTAACGGTTGTATCTTTTCTGACATTATCTGGTCTTAAAGTCAGCGGATTCATGCTATAGCGGGGAGGAAAGAAACCCGATCGCGAGGATCGGGTGGAGAAGGCTATTTCCATAAATTGCATAAAGCGGGTAAACCCTAAAATTGAGGGTAAAACTGAAGCACACAACGCCACATCACTAGCATTGCGGATAAACAATACCATTTTAAAATGCAAAATTCTTTTAAAAACCCCTGCTTTTCGGAAAAAACCGTAAAAATAAAACGGCGCAGAAAAATAATCTGCTGTGCGACGGTTCTGAAGTACAAATAAGGTCTGTGCTCTGACCAGAATAGCAGTTTGATAAATTTCGTGCTCGCGCAGTGGAATGAAATGAACCGACTACCCGCGATAACCACACAGCCACCAGGCGATAAAACACTGCCAAATCAATGCTATTTTGTTAAAAATGCTTCAGCAAAGCGTTTCCCCCACCAGACTTCAGCGTTATTCATCAATTCACCAGGCATTAATTAGCGAAAATAGCGACGCATCCCGATTAATTCACAATCGTGATTAATATCGCGCTAAATATAGTTCAGGTTCTATATCGATTATCGGATTTTTATTTCAACTTCGCTGTCAGCGTAAGAATATTACGTTACCGCTACTGTTTATTTCCGCGGGAAGAAATCGTGGAAAGAATAATAGTCAGTGCCAGCCTGAGGGGGATCACGGTTGGTTAAAACGGCTACGCTAAGTCCCCATCTCCCGCACGTTGCTGCGCCAGCACGGCATTAAACACCTGAGCGAGGCGCAACGGTGCCAGTGGATTCAGCGCGTTGGGGTAGCCGATAAATGACGCGTGGTCGAAGCCGGATGGCGTGCCAACGCCGCCGCCGGACGCACCGGACGGCGCACCAGCTCACCCTCACAGTTCGGACAACGGTGGTTCAGCGTCGTTTCCACGCACTCGACACAGAAGGTGCATTCGAACGAGCAGATACGCGCATCCGGTGAGTCCGGCGGTAAGTCTTTATCACAGCATTCACAGTTGGGGCGTAATTCCAGCATCGCTCATCTCCCATCAGATTTTTCATCATCATCACCGTGATTCAATCTTTGCGCCAGCCCGCTGGCAGACATCAGCAGGACAGATCAGGACATCCGATGTCCGCACGCGTGGCCTAAAAGCATTACATTCCGCGTTTCACGTTCTATAGTTCAATCGCCACGTTTACTGACGAGACTATTGAATGCGTATTAAAGGACTTAACTTCGGCTTCTTTATTGTTATTTTGGCGATAGTCACCTACGCCTTTTTTGATGTGCTGACACCTTACTTTTCTGCCATTTTTTGGGCAGCCATTCTGGCGGTGATCTTCCATCCGCTGAAGTCGCTGCTGCGCCGTAAAATGGGCGATCGTAACGGGCTCGCTGCCTTTGCCACTCTGGCGATCATCTGCCTGATCGTGTTCACGCCATTAGCGATTATCACCTCGTCGATGGTAGTTGAAGTCAATACTGTGTACACCAAACTGCAGAACAGTTCGTCACAGTTCCCGACGGTGTTTGCCGAATTAATGCAGCACTTACCGAACTGGGCGCAGAGTTATCTCGCGGAGCACAACCTGAACAATGCCGGCCAGATTCAGCAGAAACTGTCTGAGTTTGCCCTCAAAGGCGGCCAATACATGGCAGGTAGCGTATTCATGATCGGTAAAGGGACATTCACCTTTACGGTTGGCTTCGGCGTGATGCTGTATCTGCTGTTCTTCCTGTTGAAGGATGGCCCATGGCTGGTGAATCTGATACTGGAAGCATTGCCGCTCTCTACCTATGTGAAGCATCACCTGATGGTGAAATTTGCCGCCGTCTCACGCGCTACCGTCAAAGGCACGGTGGTGGTCGCGGTGGTTCAGGGCGTGTTGGGCGGTCTTGCCTTCTGGTTCACCGGCATTGACGGCAGCTTGCTGTGGGGTGCATTGATGGCGTTCCTGTCGCTGATTCCGGCGGTCGGTTCTGCCATCGTTTGGGTGCCAGCCGCCATCTTCTTCTTCGCCACCAGCGCGGTGTGGAAAGGCCTGTTCCTGGTCGGCTTCTTTGTGGTGATTGTGGGTCTGGTGGACAATATTTTGCGTCCGCTGCTGGTCGGAAAAGACACCAAAATGCCTGACTACTTGATCCTGATCTCGACGCTGGGTGGCATGGAAGTCTATGGTATCAATGGCTTTGTTATCGGCCCGTTGATTGCCGCGCTGTTTATCGCCTGCTGGAACCTGCTCTCCGGGCGCGACAACCGCGAAAACGTTGAGGAAATCGACGAAGAAGTGATTGAAGAGGGGAAATCGCGCGAGTAAGGCGTTTCCCTGTCAGGCGGTTGCTGCGCACAGCAGCCGCCGGTTTACCGGAGAACTGCATCGATGTACCAGGGTTGGTTAAAATCTTTCGCGCCGCTGGCGCAGACGCTTATTCTGCTCGCGTGTCTGACCCTCGTGTTATTTGGGCTGCGACTTGGCGCGCCACTGATCAACCAGGTACTGCTGGCGATATTTCTTGCTGTGATGCTGGATCCGCTGATTAGCCGTCTGGCACGACGCGGCATCCCGCGTACGCTCTCTTCTCTGCTGGTGATTGCCATCCTGCTGCTGCTGATCGTCATCACCATCATGTCACTGAGCGCCTCCGCTCCGGATCTGATCAAACTGAGCCGACAAGCACCCAATCTGGTGGCAGCCAAACTGCAATACCTGACGCTTTCCCTGAGCCAGATGGGCATTGTGCTTACCGCCGATGAGATGCTGAATTTTGTCGATGCCGGTGCCGTGGTGCGCTTTGTCACGACGCAACTGTCGTTAATCCCCGGCCTGCTTTCGTGGTGGCTGATGGTGTTCCTGATGCTGCTGTTTATGCTGATTGAACTGCCGCTGCTGAAACGCACGCTGCGCGCCAGCAAACAGCACTCCGCACTGTTTATCGCGCTGGAAGAAGGGATTCAGAGTGTGATTGTCTATGCGCGAGTGAAAACGTTGACCGGCCTGCTGGGCGGCGTGATTGTCTGGGGCGTTGCGCATCTGCTGGGATTGAAGTTCGCCTTTTTATGGGGCGTGCTGATGTTTATCTTCAACTACATTCCGGTGCTCGGGTCCTTCCTGGCGGCGATTCCGCCAGTGATCCAGACCTTTATCCTGTTCGATACCCAAACCAGCCTGATGATGGTGGGATTCTTTGTGGTGCTGAACCTGCTACTCAGTTCGGTGCTGGAGCCGCTGATGCTCGGCAAGCGCCTCAATCTCACCCTGACCGTGCAACTGCTCGCCTTCCTGTTCTGGCAAGCGCTGCTCGGTATCACCGGCGCGATACTGGCGATCCCCCTCACCTTCCTGCTGAAAAAAGTCTGGCTGGCACTGCGCCAGCCAGAGTGAGCTAACGGGCGACGCGCCAGCCGCGCGTTAGCTGCTTCTCGATTTCCACCAGCACGAAAATCCCGGCGCTGGCCGCCAGCGAGATAAACCAATATTTAATTGGCAACGGCTCGGTGCCAAACAGCGTGTTCATCAGCGGCAGATAGATAATCATCGCCTGCAACGCCACCAGCACCAGCGTCACCAGCCAGATACCGCGGTTTTTAAGCAAACCGGCATCCAGCGAGAAGCCATCGCTGTTACGGCAGTTGAGCATATACACCCACTGGGCAGTGACCAGCATCTGCAACAGCACGGTACGAATGAACTCCGGCGAATAACCGCGCGGTTGCAGCCAGGCTTCCAGCACAAAGGCGCTAATCGAGATCAGCAGGCCGACGAAAACCACTCGCCAGATGGCGTATCCGTCCATCACATGGCTGCGCACATTACGCGGCGGCCGACGCATGATATTGCGCTCGGCGGCTTCAAACGCCAGCCCAAATGAGAGCGTTGCCGAAGTCGCCATATTCATCCAGAGAATCTGCACCGGTGTCAGCGGCAATAGATTGCCCATCAGAATCGCGATGATGATCAACAGCCCCTGCGCGAGGTTGGTCGGCATCACAAACAGGATAGTTTTCTTCAGGTTATCGTAAACACGACGCCCCTCTTTCACCGCCGCCGCGATAGTCGCGAAGTTATCATCCGCCAGAATCATGTCCGCCGACTCTTTGGTCACTTCAGTGCCTTTGATGCCCATGGCGATGCCGACATTGGCCTGTTTCAGCGCAGGCGCATCATTCACGCCATCACCGGTCATGCCGACGATCTCCCCGCTCTCCGCAAGCGCTTTCACCAGACGTAGCTTATGTTCCGGGCTGGTACGCGCGAAAATATCGTACTCGCGCGCCGCTTTACTCAGTTCTGCATCGTCCATGTGCTCAAGCTGATAACCGGTGATGGCGCTGTCACTGTTGCCTATCCCCAACATTTGCCCGATGGCCATCGCCGTTTCCGGGTGATCGCCGGTGATCATTTTGACGCGAATCCCCGCCTGCTGGCAGTCACGTATGGCGGTAATCGCTTCGGGACGTGGCGGATCCATCATGCACGCCAGACCCAGCATCATCATGCCCTCACGCAGATCGGCATGATCGATCTGCTGCTGCCCTTCCGGCAGCCAGCGCCAGGCCGCGGCCACGGTGCGCAGCCCTTCGCTGGCATAAGTGGTGATCGCGGCGTTCCAGTAGTCGCGATCCAGCGCTTCGGCACCCTGCGCGCCCTGCTGCTGCTGACACAGCGCGAGCAACACATCCGGTGCGCCGGTCAGCAATAGGCACGCTTTGCCATCAATCAGGCAACTCACGGCCATATATTTGTAGGCCGAATCGAACGGCAGCTTGCTCAGCACCTGCACACTTGCCGAATTGATGCCCGCTTTCGCCGCCAGCACCTTGAGCGCGCCCTCGGTGGGGCCACCGACAATCCCCCAATGGCCCTGTTTATCCTGCCTCAACTGGCTCTCGTTGCAGATATCTACCGTCTGTAAAAAGCCGTTGAGCAGCGCCTCATCGCGCTGTCCACTCTCCAGCTGAAACTCCCCTTTCGGCTCGTAGCTGTTGCCACTGATACGCCAGTGGCTATTCGCCAGCACCAGCGCTTTCACCGTCATTTCGTTCATGGTCAGCGTGCCGGTCTTATCCGAGCAGATCACTGACATGGCACCGAGGGTTTCTACCGTCGGCAGCTTACGAATGATGGCGTGATTGCGCGCCATTGACTGCACGCCAAGTGAGAGAATGATCGAGATGATCGCCGGTAAACCCTCTGGCACCGCCGCAACCGCCAGGCTGATCACCGCCAGCAGCAGTTCCGCCAGCGGGATATCGCGCAGCAGAAAACCGAACACGAACAGCGCGGCCATCATCAGCAGAATGATGTAGAAAATCGCTTTGCCGAGTTTTTCAATCTGCACCAGCAGTGGGGTTTTTGCCTCTTCGATGGAGGAGATCATCGCGTTGATGTGCCCCAACTCGGTATCACCGCCAGTGGCGATCACCACACCTGCGGCAGTGCCAGAACTCACCGTGGTACCGGAATAAGCCAGATTCAGCCGATCGCCCAGCGACTTTTCGCCCTCCAGCGCGTCGCTCAATTTGGACACCACCGTGGATTCCCCGGTGAGAATGGCTTCTTCTACTCGCAAATTGTGCACGTCGAACATACGCAGATCGGCAGGGATCTTGTCGCCAGGCCGCAGCAGCACCACGTCACCGACCACCAGTTCTTCGGTCGGCACAGTGATCTGCCGTCCATCCCGCAATACCATTGCTTCGTTCGAGAGCATGTTCTGAATGCTTTTCAATGACTTCTCGGCGTTACTTTCCTGGATAAATCCAATCAGTGCGTTGATGACAGCAACGCCGAGAATGACAAAGGTATCCACCCAATGGCCCATCACCGCGGTGATCAGCGCTGCCGCCAGCAGGATGTAGATCAGCACATCTTTAAAGTGCGCCAGAAAACGCATCAGTATCGATTTCCCGGCTTTCTGTGGCAGCACATTGCGGCCATGGGTCGCAAGACGCGACTGCGCCTCCTCGCTCTGCAATCTGCTGGGCGAACTGTTTAGGCGAGCAAAGGCCCTGGCACTCTCGAGCTGATATAAGGGCCGATCAGATGAATCTGATGGCTCTGGACGGAAAGGAACAACGGTCATATTTCACCCCGTGCGGTTGGCAATAAACTGAAAAAAGGAGAATAAAAACAAAAACCCAGTTTAATATTGTTAATTTGTACCGAGATGACCGGGGTCATGTTTTAGTTGAAAAGACCGTTAATTAATATCGCTAATCACCATTCAATATCGAATTAATCACAATCTGGGAAGCAGAGGTGATGACGCTTTATTTCCCGATTAAAAACCACAGTGAAAACCACCAGTTAAATCAATTAAAACAGCAAGTTAACTTCATAAATCCCTTTATTTATGCAAGATTGCTTACTGTGATGACTATCAGTGCAGTGACATTTCATGACGTTACTCTTAGGGCCACATAAGTAACTTTACCTTCAGGTGAAAATTAAACCCAATCTAAACAAAGTCACACTTCGCCTTTACGTCGAAACACCTTTATTCCTCGTTTCGCCCCGTTAAGATCACTACCTGCTCAACTTAACCTTTATCTACAGCGATAATGTTCTTGCTACTTACATAGCGAAATCATCAGCTCAACGCCCAATGACTTCACTTACTTTAAACGACTCACCTCATAAAATAGAAAACTGAGCAAAAACCATAGTAAATATATAAATAACACGTCAGGTCATGATATTTATTGCATCAGGAAAACCTTACAAAATAATTATTTGCGCCATTTAAACTTTACTCTTAAAATCCGCTAACCAATAAAACCAATCCTTATTAATATTCCATTCACCGCAATAAACAGGACAGCTATATGAAGGAAGTTCTCATCGTTGATGACCATCCCGTCGTTCGGATGGCATTAAGACTGCTGCTTGAAACGGACAACATGAATGTGGTGGGCGAAACGGATGACGGGTTTGAAGCATTAGCCTTAACCAAAAAACTGTCACCGGATTTGATCATCGTGGATATCGATATGCCCTCTTACAACGGCATCGATCTGGTGCAAAGACTGCGCCACAACGGCTTTAGCGGCGGCATTCTGGTGCTGACTGGCAAAGACGTTGACCACTACATCAAGCGCAGCGCCACCGCTGGTGCCGATGGCTTTATTAGCAAACGCAATAACATGACCGAATTGCACGACGCCATTCGCGCGATTAATGCCGGATATGGCTTCTTTCCTTTAAATCGCCGACGTCAGGGTTTACCGGATGATATTCAGGAAGACAAAAATAAAATTGCTAATCTCTCCAGTAAAGAATTGCAGGTGCTGGTGTATTTATCCAAAGGCATGAAAGTGGTGGAAATGGCACAACGGATGAAGATCAGCGATAAAACCGTCAGCACTTATAAACGCCGGTTAATGGAAAAGCTCGATATTCAAAATATGGTCGGCCTTTACGAGTTTGCCAAACGAAATAATATCGCCTGACCTCATCATGGTTAAATTACTCTGCCTGATGGGTTTGATATTCTGCCTGCTGAGTCAGCCAATCAGGGCTGAAGATCCGCGCACCATGCAGTTGGTCAGTCGTGAACAAAATGTCCTGCTGACCTTTGATCTGCCCGACAACGACTGGCGCTGGCTGGGCGAAAAACGCGAAGTCAGCGTCGCCCTCTACGCGCCAGAAAATCCGCCTTTCGATATGGTCATCGATGCCAACACGCTGGAAGGGATCTCCGCTGACTACACGGCTCTGGTCCTGCATTACCTCGGTTTGCACATCAACACGCACTATTACAGCAGCCGCAGTGCTGCGCTCGATGCCTTGCAGCAAGGCAAGGTGGATATACTGGTGGACAGTGCCGGCAGCCCGGAACCCTCTGCCGCAGAGCTGTTGTTGAGTACTCCGTTTGCCTCGGATTACCCTGCGATGGTGTCACGCGATAACATCATGTCTGAAATGAGTGATGACAACTCCCCGATGCAGATCGCCATGCCGCGCGGCTACCTGAGCGATGCCTGGATTGAGGCGCGCTATCCGGAAGCGAAAATCACCCGCTATCCTTCTGCGCTCAGCGCTTTGGCGTCATTAGCCTTTGGCGAAAACGACTACTTTATTGGCAATCTCAACACCGCCAACTACCTGATTGAGCGCAACTACGCCTCAACGCTTTCCGTGATTCGCATTTTTGAGCCCACCGATGCCGGACCGCGCTTTGTCTTGCCCATCCGCAATGCGCCACTGTATCGGGGCGTCAATGCAGTGCTGAATGCCATTCCCTTGCAGCAGCACAAAGCCATCTTCCATCAATGGGTGCAAAGCATGCCTCCGATGATGGCGGCACCGCCTCTGCAACTCACTGACCGTGAGCGGCGCTGGCTGGCTCAGCACCAGACGCTGCGCGTGGTGATGAACCCGCTCGATGCGCCTTTCACGCTGAAAGATCGGCACAACAAATTTAAC
Organism: Pantoea sp. SM3; assembly: GCF_000963995.1. NCBI lineage: Bacteria > Pseudomonadati > Pseudomonadota > Gammaproteobacteria > Enterobacterales > Erwiniaceae > Pantoea > Pantoea sp. SM3. Next base: position 61,273 of record NZ_JZRD01000036.1, on the reverse strand, counting down.
GGTATGACCGCAGACTTACTGCGCTTGATTCATCTGCGCACCGGCATTGACTTCACTATGGTGGAGGCCTCCTCTGTCAACGCGATGTTCGACCAGCTGAGCCGCCATGACGTTGAGCTGGTTGGCTCGCTGTCCCACAGCCCGCAGCGTGAAGCACGCGCCCTTTTTTCTCATCCTTATGTGCTGCCGCCGTATGTGCTGGTGAGCAAAAACACGCTGGGCGCCCCCAAAACACTGAATGACACCGACACGCTGGCGATCACACCCCAGCACGAACTTACCAGTTGGCTGACGGAAAATTTTCCCCACATCAAATTGATCACCGTTGAGAACGCCAGTATTGCATTGCAGATGGTGAATGAAGGTCGGGTAGATAGCGCGGTGAATAACCTGATTGCCGCGCGCTATATGATTGATCGCTACTTCAGTAATCGACTGCAGATTGTCTCGCGCCTCGGGGAAAATCCCGCGCGGATCGCCTTTGCCGTAGGGCGTGATAACCCGGAGTTGCTGAGTATTCTGAACAAGGTACTGGCAACCATCCCGCCGCGCGACATCTCGCTACTGGCGATGAAATGGCAAGGCACACCCGATGTCAAACTCGATACCTGGATGGCCTATCGTCACGAATTCTACTGGCTGGCCGGGATCTTCGCGGTGCTGGTGATCACCTCACTGTTCTGGAACTACCATCTGCATCGCGCGGTGCGTCAGCGTAAAGAGGCACAGGCGCGGCTGCAGGAGCAAGCCACCTTCCAGAAAACCCTGTTCAATGGTACGCCGGTGCCGATCTACGTCATCAATCACAAAGGGGAAATGACCAACAAGAATCCGGCCTGGAGCCAGTTCTTCAACGATCGACATTCTAATATCAGCCAGCTGCCGCTCAGCGACAGCGCGCACCCGTTGCACGCCCTGTGCCAGGCGCAAATGTCCTCACTGGCCGAGCAAACCTCACTGGAGATGGCGCCGCAGCGCGGTCAGATCGATAACGGCCACGAACTGCGTGATGTCATCCACCGCGCGGAGGCGTTTCGCGATAATCACGGCAACATCGCCGGTATGATTTGCAGCTGGCAGGACGTGACGGAACATGAACAGCTCACCCGCGATCTGCTGCAGGCCAGCGAACGTGCCGAGCAGGCCAACCGCACCAAAAGTACCTTCCTCGCCACCATGAGCCACGAAATCCGCACACCGATCAGCGCGATTATTGGCTTGCTGGAGCTGGCGGTCGCCAACCGCCTGCAACAGCCGTGCGATAAAGAATCGGTGCGCGTCGCCTATGAATCCGCGCAATCGCTGATGGGGCTGATTGGCGATATCCTCGACATGGCAAAAATCGAATCGGGCAAGCTGGAACTGTCACCGGAATGGGTACGCTTCGATACGCTGGCCGAACCGGTAGTGCGCGTGTTCGAAGGGCTGGCGCGTCAGAAAGGATTGCTGCTGCACTATCAGGTTGACGTACTGCATCCGGACGAACTGCTGCTGGACCCGATGCGTCTGCGGCAAATCCTCTCCAATCTGATCAGCAATGCCATCAAATTCACCGAGCGCGGCACGGTGGAAGTCCAGGTGCGCAGCAAACCGGGCGAAGGCGATCGCGCCACGCTGGAACTCACGGTGCAGGATACCGGCATCGGCATCAGTGAAGAGGATCAGCAGCTGATATTCAATCCTTACGAACAGTCCGCATCGGGCAAAAAACAGCGCGGCACCGGCCTCGGATTGGCGATTTGCGAGCAGATGGTGGCGATGATGGCGGGGAGCCTGTCGCTGCACAGCCAGCCGGGGCGCGGCACCCGCATCTGCGTGCGCATCCCGGTGGATTGCCGTGAGGCGGTCAATGCGCCGGTTGAACCGATACGCCAACAGGATGCCTGCGGCCTGCCGTTAACCATCCTCACGGTGGATGATCATCCTGCCAACCGCCTGCTGCTGAAACGCCAACTTACTCGCCTTGGGCACAAAGTGATCGAAGCCGAGGATGGCGAACAGGCGCTGTGGCTGTGGCAGGAAAACCAGATTGATTTGGTGATCACCGATTGCAGCATGCCGGTGATGGATGGCTTCACTCTGACGCGCGAACTGCGTAAGAAGCAGCGTGAACCACTCACCATCATGGGACTGACCGCCAACGCCCAGCCAGAAGAGCGTTCCCGCTGCCTTGAAGCGGGCATGGATGACTGCCTGTTCAAACCGTTGCGCCTGCCGCAGCTGGAAGCATTGCTGCAAAAAGTGCCGCGCCCGGCGGTTGTGCCCTATCCCGGCCATGTCGCGCTGAATCACCTGCTCGATCTCAACGCCCTGCGCGAACTGGCTCATCAGGACAACGAAATGTTGCAGCGCCTGCTCAACGCCACTCGCGATGAAAACCTGCAGGATATGCAGGTGGCCTGCGCCTGTTTCGACAATCGCGACTGGCCCGCGCTGGAACGCAGCCTGCATCGCCTGGCGGGATCGGTGCAGATCATTGGCGCACTCTCGATTGCCGATCAGTGCCGCGAATTAGAGCAAGCCTGTGGCGCCCCAGCCGATGAACGTCATCTCGGCCAGATGCTCGATGAAACGCTGGGCTGCGTGCATGTGTTGAATCAGGCTATCGAAACCTTTCTGACAGAAGAGTTCAGCGCGTAAACTGCCGCTGCGCCTTAATCCAGATTATGCCGCTGGGCAAAATCGAGCACATCCACCAGATTCTTTAACTCCAGCTTCAACATCAGACGGCTTTTATAGGTGCTGACGGTCTTATCGCTGATGTTCATACCTCGCGCGATATCCACCACTTTCTCCCCGCGCGCCAGCTGACGTAACACATCCAGCTCTTTGGGCGACAACTCGTCAATCTTGCGCTGGTCACTGTTTTCATCCTCAAGATGCAAGCCCTGACGCGCACCATTCATCGGGAAAAAGGCATATCCTTTGCTGATGGCGCGAATCGCATCTCTCAGCTCGGTTAACTCTTTGCACTTACTGATAAATCCGTTGGCACCCGCCGTGGCACAGCGACGGATATAGTGCTCGCTGTCCTTGCCGGATAGCACCAGAATGCCTCTCTTGTGCCCGCTCTGGCGCACGCGCTTAATGACATCGATACCGTTGAGCACCGGGATGTCGATATCAATAATCACTAAATCCGGCTGCAGTTTTTTCACCCACTGGATGGCCTGAATGCCATCGCCCACTTCCCCTACGACTACCCGATTGTCTTGTTCAATGACTAGCTTGAGCGCTAATCGCGTGATTGGATGATTATCAACAATCAGTACCTTTTCCATTTTTCACCCCGTCCCGCGCATTGACCGATAAAGTAGAGCGACTGGGTGAGTTGACGTGCGCCGTCAGGCATCAGCGCCAAGTTGACTCGCCATTGCCTCACCAGCCCCCCTCTCCGGAAACGATCCCTTAACGGTTATATCGGTGGATGTGGCGGTTGCTAAAATAAATGTGATGGGGGGATGAGAGGAGGAGATTTGTGCCCGGCCTGGGTTGCGGAAATCTCTGGCCGGGCTCGCGAAGTGTTACTGATGCTGGCGAATAAAACTGGCGGCGATATCCAGTGCGTGACGTGCGGCATCCAGGCGGATGTCCCGCTGAAACACATGGTGCATGCCCTGATAGATATCCAACTGCACTTCACCGCCCTGCTCAGCTAATTGCGCCGCTAAGCGCGTGGCGTCATCCAGCAGCAGTTCTTCAGTGCCGACCTGAATCGCCAGTGGTGGCAAGATGCTGTACTGGGCAAACAGCGGTGAGGCGCGTTGATCTTCCGCCGATATGTCCTGCAAATAAGCCGCAGCGGCATCGCGCAGGATAGATGGCTGGAAAATCGGATCACGCGTATTGGGATCGTTAAACGAAGCGCCGCTGAAGGTCAGATCGGTCCACGGCGAAAACAGCACCGCAGCACGGATTTTCTTAACCAGCTGCGGATGTTGCAGCGCCACCAGTGATAGCGCAGCCCCGGCTGAATCGCCCACCAGCGCGATATGTTCAATGCCGCTGTCGATGAGACTCTTTAGTAGCTCAATCACCCGATCCGGCGCGGCCGGGAATGGATGTTCTGGTGCCAGCGGATAGTCGAGCACAAAAGTAGAATAACCCGTGCGCACCGCCAGCTGGCTGGCGAACCCGCGATAAGCCTGCGCGCTGCCGAGCATATACGCCCCTCCATGGATAAACACGATAACCTGTTCGGTACGTGTCTCCTGCGGATGCAACCACCAGCCAGAATCTGAGGCTTGCTCACTGCGCACACCTGCTGCCAATGGTGTTTCCGCGGTCATCTCGTCATAATACGCGCGCATTGAGCCAGTAAAGTTCGCGCGATGCGTTTGCTGTTCGGCCAGTGATTGCTGCACTTGCAACTGATCGTGACCGGTTAAGGGATGCTGTGTCTTGTTCATGAGTTGCTCCGGTAAAAGGGTGTGGAGCCACCTTATGCCATTCCAATTTTCGCAACTAGCTGGCTTAATGGAATACCAACTATTCCCAGCAGGACTACTGAATGGATCGACTTGATGCTATCCGGTTGTTTCTGCGCGTGGTCGAATGCGGCAGTTTCTCCGCCGCCGCCAAAGAAGCCGGTATCGGGCAATCTGCGGTCAGCAAACAGATCGCCGCGCTGGAGAAGCAGTTCAATCACCCGCTACTGAAACGCTCCTCACGCGGCATTGCCTTAACCGACTCAGGCCGAACCTTTTATGACGGTGCGCTGCGCCTGCGCGATGAATTCGAGCAGCTTGAATTAAACGTCAAATATGGCGCAGATGAACCGGCAGGCACACTGTGTATCTCAGTGGCACCGGTGTTCGGCCGCTTCTACATCGTGCCGCGCCTGCCCGCGCTGCTGGCGCGCTACCCGTCGCTTAATGTGGAACTGCGCGTCTCCGAGCGGCATGTGGATTTGATTGAAGAGAATATCGATGTCGCCATCCGTCATGGCGAACTGCAGGATTCAGCGTTAACACAGCGCAAGCTGGCCGACAGCCCGCTGATCACAGTGGCGAGCCCGGATTATCTGGCGAAGTATGGCGTGCCCGCTTCCCCTGCTGAACTGAGCGAGCATCAGTGCATTGCATTTAATGCCGGGCGCGGCATGCATCCGTGGCGGTTTGTGGACCGACACGGTAAGGCGATTACGCTGATGCCTCAAGGACGGTTTCAAAGCAATGATGGTGAGCAGCAACGCGCCGCTGCGCTGGCAGGATTGGGCATTACGCAGTTTCCGGCCTGGCTGGCGGGGCCGGATTTGGCTTCAGGGGCATTGGTGCCGGTGCTGAGGGAGTTTGCAGTGGGATCGATGCCGGTAAGTGCGGTGTTCGCAACGAAGCAGACGGCGAACAGTAAGGTAAGGGTTTTTGTGGAGTATTTGCTGGGGACGTTGAGGGAGGATTTGCCGTTGATTGGAGATCACTACAAGTTGAATTTTCAAAGTAAAAAGCTACATTCAGCCCCCTCGATAGATCACTTTTTAACCATGGTAGGTAGTTAGAAAAACGCAAAAAATTATTTTCTTTTAAGTATGATGATAACTTAACTTTTAGGGATACAAATCCACTATCAAACGGTATGATTTAGTATTTTCAAGAAATTACATTACTAAATTGGTCCCCCAATGCTCCTTGGTTGCGGAGAAGGGCGGTAGCGTATGCAATGATTTTCACTAAATTTTTTAAAATATATCATTGCTTGCAAATTTAGTTAGTTTCTCAAATATGAAAATGGATAAAGCCCAATGGACATTATTACTTCGGTGTTACTTTTTGCTTTTGGGAAGAGCGAATCGATTCAAGGTGATTTTTCACTTGTAACCTTTTCACTTTCGGCATCAATTTATGGATTACTAATTGTTACCCTGGATTTCCTAACGTCTAAAACTACAAAAAATACAAGTTTCCTTAAGCTTTCCTATAATTGGCCTGGGGGAGTGTTAGTGATACTGATGTGGGGAGCAGGGGCCGGCATTGGTGCGCTTATAGGTGCCGGGATAGGTATTTTTGAAATAAAGAAAATATCTTGTATTTTTGTTGGTGCAATATGGCCTACAGTAATCCCAAGGTTATTAACATCATCCAACAATGAGCTTTCCAAAGAAAAAATAAAAGTTACGGAGTAAAACAAAATGAACCTGGAATTTTTACTAGGTAGAAAATCTTTCAGCCATGAAAAAGACATCATTAAATCGATTAGTCAATTCGAGAAATTCCAGCCCAATGAATTGTTGGGAAAAGTGAATAGCCTTTTGATTTTCAAAAGTGAAACACAACAGTGCTGGCTTATATTCACTTCATTGAGAATGTATTTTGTAATTGATGATATTGATAAGGGATTAATCAAAGTTTTATGGGCCCGAGAAAGAGAGAAAGCAATATCCAACGGAATGATCAATGTCCATCTAAAAGAGGAAAGCTTATCAAAAGAAACAGGAAAACTATATTTTGGCAAAATGAATAACAGTATACTTTTTACTAAATCATTATTTAAGAACAGCTCCATATCAGGTAAAGTTGCATCGCTATTGAAAGAACATTTCTTGGATTAAACACTAGTAATTAATTAAGTAAAAAATTAATATATGAAAAAAACTATCACCCATGAATAATCACTCAAAGTCTCAAAAGAAAGCACTTGGTGCTTATTACACTCCAAACAACCTAAGCAAAGTGCTTTGCGATTGGGCTATAAGAATGCCTAATGACCATATTTTAGAGCCAAGTTTTGGTGGTTGTGGATTCTTAGAGGCTAGCGTTGAGAGACTTACTGATTTGGGTAGTATCCATCCAAAGTCCCAGCTTTATGGTGTAGACATTGATGCAACTGCTTTTAATTTTTTAAAAGAAAACTTCGCAGATCTTAGTAATTTTAAAAGGCATTTTCTTTATAAAGATTTCATCCAAACTAAAAGTCATGATTTTAAGCATGTTGGATTTGATGTTGTTTTAGGCAATCCGCCATATGTTTCAATGCACAATATGTCAAAAACCCAAAAGGAAAGTTGTTTTAAATTGTTAAAGGAATCTGAATTTGCCGATGATACCCTAGGTAGAAATGCAAGTTTATGGTCATTTTTCCTTCTGCATAGCCTATCATTCATCAAATCTGGTGGGAGATCGGTTTGGGTTTTACCCAGCAGTCTTTTACATGCCGATTATGCAAATGCAATATTGAAAATATACTGCAGACATTTTTCAACAGTAAAAATTGTCAAACTAGGAGAAAGATTTTTTCAAGGTGATGATGCCGATGAAATTTCAGTCATTTTATTTGCGGATAACTTTTCTCAAGAAAAGAAAGAATCAGCAATTATTGGCTACTCCTCGGTATATGGTTCTAAAGAATTAGAGTTATTATGTAAAGACATTAAATTAAACTCAATCAAACAAGTAAGTTACAAATCAACAATCATTTCTGAAAAAACCATTAATGAATTCAATTTAATAAAATCATCTTCAATGTGTGTTCCCTTAGGGGAATTATCTAAAATAGTTATTGGCATGGTTACTGGTGATAACAAAACATTTATAATAGATAAAAAAACGGCTGAAAAAAACAGTTTAAAAAATGAGGATTTGAGACCTGTAATAGGTAGATTTTCAAGTTTGAGTGGATTGATTCATACAAAAACTAGGCATTTAAAAATTCAAGAAGAAAACCACAAATCATATTTGGTATGTCCGACCAGCATTCTAGAAAAACACTCTACGATTAGAAATTATTTATCTAAAGTAAGCAAGAAAAACAGAATTAATAATAGAACCTTTTCAAAAAGGCCTAATTGGTATTACCCAGATGATAATCGTTATCCTGATGCATTTCTGACTTATATGATTCATAAAACACCTCGATTGGTAATCAATTTATCAAAAATCACTTGTACTAATTCAATCCATCGGGTTTTTTTCAGAAAAGACATAAGCTCAATTGAGCAAAAGGCAATTGCGATGTCGATGCTCTCATCATTTTCTCAACTATCGGCTGAAATGGAAGGTAGAGCATATGGGTCTGGAGTTTTAAAACTTGAACCAAGTGCAGCGAAGAAAATACAGGTTTTACTTACTCCAAAACTTATACTTGCGCTTAACGAACATTACAAATCAATTGATAATTTATTGATAAACGGCTCAGTAGTTGATGCTCAATCAATTGTTGATAAAGTAATAGTTGATTCATTAGAAATTGACTCTAGGATCATGAAATTATTTTCAACTGCAGTTGAAAAATTACGCCAAGAACGATATTTAGGATTAAATAGAACATAAATAAAAGGAAATAGTCTATGATTTTTGAAGAAGATCTCAGTTTTTCAATTGACGGCAGGCTTTTATCAGAGCTTGGTGAAAAGTTAGTTACAAAAAACTATCTTGCACTTTCAGAGCTTATTAAAAACAGTTATGATGCGGACTCTTCATTTGTAGAAATTAAATTAGAAAACATAAAAGATATATCAAGCGCCAGTAAAATAATTATAAGAGATGAAGGTGAGGGTATGTCATGGGAGGACTTTAAAAACAATTGGATGAGAATATCAACTTCCAATAAGGAACGAAATCCCATTACTGAAAAATATGGAAGAAGTAAAACAGGAAGTAAGGGTATTGGGCGATTTGCTTGTCAAAAGCTTTCTGACACAATCAATCTTGAAACAACAAAGCTAATATCACCTAGCACTTATGAAATAACATCTATAACAGTCAAATGGGTTGAATTTAAAACCGAAAGTGAGCTTATTAAAGTTTCTTTCAAAGCAACTCATTACACAGTTAGTGATCAATCACTACAAACTGGCACTGTAATTACATTATTAGATTTAAAGGAAAAATGGAGCCAAGTTTCTTATAAAGGACTGCTAAAAGAGCTAGCCTCATTATCTTTAACAACACCAGTAAAACGTGATGGTTTTATCGAAGACTCCGGATTTGAAATAAGAGTTTTATCAAATGAATTTGGCTCTGAAGATAATCTGGACCTTAATGATGAAATTCTTAATGGTTCGTGGGGAAGACTTAACGCGGAGGTAACCCAAACTGGTGAAATTGAACTTATACTTGATGCAAAAACATTGGGTGTAAAAAAGTATACGTTAGCGAAACTCTATCCTGACTTATCAAAAATTGCATTTGACATATCATACTTTCCAGACAGGAGCAGTTATTTAAGAAGGCCTGACATAATTCCTTTGAAAGTGATACGGCCAATTAGGGAAGTCCATTCAGGCATCAAAATTTACAGTGAAGGATTCAGAGTATACCCCTATGGGCAAGCAGGCGATGATTGGTTAAACCTTGATCAGGATGTGGGACGACGTAAAGCTAAGATTGATAATGATGAATTAAGTTTCATAGCTGAAAGTTACGGCCTTGACCCAAAAAGAACTATGCTTGATTTATTTCCAAACAAAATGCTAATTGGTAGTGTTAAGCTTGATGCCAATAATAGTACAAAATTTCTCACTAAACTAAATAGAGAAGGATTTATTGAAAACAAAGCTTTTGAGGAACTTAGAGAAGTATTAAGATCTGCAATTGAATGGATGACCATTCAATATTCATCGTTTAAGCTTCTTTATGCTGACGAAGAAGCAGAAAAAGTTAGAAGTGATTTCGATAAGGCCCTATCTGATACTCAGCCTATAGATAAATTGATTAACCGAGAAGCAAGAGTTTCTGAAGCATTTAAAATTATTCGCAATGCAGTTAACTATGAACGCCATTCGAATAGCCCAATCGAGCAAACTCAAGATCAAACTTTAGAAAAGGCAACAAAACTATTATCGACTGAATTCAGTGTAAATGAAAAAGAGTTGAATTTATTACGTTCAATCGCTTCAGCAGGCCCATTATTTTTTGTGTTTGCACATGAGTTTAGAGGATTAGTTTCAAAGCTTGACACAAATGCTGGTAGTATTGAGCAATGGATAGAAAACAACCAAGAAAGTGCAATTGATATTACATGGTTGAAAGATATTGCCACTTCAATGAGGCAAACGAGAGAGGATTTTGTATCTCTTGAAAAACTAATTGGGATTTTCTCATCTACCCATAAACTTGAGCAAAAACAAATTAGAGTGTTGGATGCTGTGAATTCTGTTTGTGATGGCTTTTCTTTCATTACAAAAGCTTATGGAATAAAAATAACAACAAACATTGATAGCCAGTTTACTAAAACCGCATCGATGCCTGAAGCTTCCTTCTACTCAATATTAGTTAATTTACTCTCAAACGCAATCAAAGCAGTTTTGGCAAGTAAAAACAGTGGTCATCGCACAATTGAGATAACAGCATCTCGAAAATCTAACTTATTAATTTTAATTTCAGACAATGGTGTCGGTTTAGATAAGTCTTTATGGGAAGATGTTTTCAAACCTTTAGTAACTGACCCTACTGGTGAAATTTACAGAAGACTTGAAGCCACTACTAACGTTGACGATTTAGCTGTATTAGGTAAAGGCACGGGTTTGGGATTAAATATTGTTAAAAGCATGGTTTCCCAAAGCAAGGGTAAAATAAGCTTTATTGAGCCAGAAGATAACTGGGCTACAACAGTACAAGTACAATTACCATAGGTGAAAATTATGTCTGAAAAATTCAATATTTTTTTCATTGATGATGAATTAAATTCATCTGATGATACTCAAGCAAATGTCCGAGTTGTACTAGTTAATCAATTGAATAAAGATGGTAGATTTAATATTATTCCTTATCATCCCGTGGATTTTATAAAGCAAACAAGTGATGACCAAATTAAAATCATGCCTGACTTGATAATAATTGATTATAAACTGAGTGGTGGCAGCAATACTAAAAGCGAACGTTATCATGGAACTGGTTACTCTATGACCAGCTATTGCAAAGAGCGTTTTTCTGATGTTCCTTGTTATTTGATTAGCCAACTAATTGATCATGATGTGTCAGTCAGTGAACATTACGATAAGAAATTATCTCATGGTTTTCTTACAAGACTATCCGGAAGAGATAATTTGGCAAGTGATTGCCTATCTTATAAATCTCTAAAAGACTTCATGTCTGAATTTAAAGGTCAGGAACTAATTACTAAAGTTTTAAAAGTTCCTCATGAAGAAATGACCAATTTGAAAGTTGCAACCCCTTCTGAATTTTGGAATGAGTTAAATTTCGAACAGCCTAAAAGCATAACAGATAGTGAGTCTATAATAATAAAATTTACTAAGTGGGTGAACTCTACTCTTTTAGTAAAAAGAGGACCTCTGATTAATTCCCTTGAACTCGCAACACTTTTAGGCGTTTCAGAGTCTTTTTTTAAAGAGGGGCTTATTAATGGTGAACCTTTAGAAAACTTATTCTCTGAAGAAAGATATACTGGGTTATTCTGCGAAAGTTTTCCACCCAAGTGGTGGGCTCAACAATCATACAATAAAATTATGGAAATTCTTGAATGGCAGGGTGGCGCAGAACCTTGGAAGGTTTTTCCTGCGAAGCTAAATATTCCAGAGGAGTATCAATCAGTTTGTCCTGTTTGCGGGAATAAATTCCCTGAAACTGTAGCTAAAGATAAAGAAAGAGGGGTAGATCATTGCTGTCACTGGATATGTTGCACCGCTGGTGAATTAATCGATGATGTTGTAGGGTTTGAGCCTCAACTTTATCTTGACGTCTAATAAGATGATGTAAATAAAATGAAAGATGATGACTTTTTCTACATACGGTATCGTAATAACTTACGAAAATGTTTAGATTATATTATCAACAATCCAAAACTAAGCCGTATAATTGATCCGAAAGTAATATCTCAACTAAAATTCAATAACAGTCAATTAGCTGTTAAGGCGGCGCTAAAGGAATTTAACATTTCTATTGGACCTTTTGAGATTAACGCAAATGAGCTAATGAATTGTAAACACTTTCCAGAAGCTCACCTTTCAATAGGTGGAGAAATACAATTCAACAGTAATGGTGACTTTTTTCAAGCTATCTCTTTATGTGTCATTTCAAAACCCAATTGTGATGTAACAGCTGAGAATGGGTTTTCATTATGTAAGATGGATAATGGGAAAAGTTATATAGTTCGACGCTTTCATTTTGATATTGATGCGAAACAAATTAACGGTGATCGTCCTGTATTCCATCTTCAATATGGTGGAAATATTCATGACAAACAAAAATCAAGTCACCAATATGAGTTAATTAGTAGCATAGATCTGCCAAGAATACCTACAATGCCATTAGACTTGATACAGGCTTTAAATTTAATATTCAGCCAAATTAAAACTCAAATAATGAGCGTTTTTAAAGATCCACGATGGAGAAGTATAGTTATCGAAAATGATAAGATCTGGGATGATATTTATTTTTCAGCAATACTAAAAAGAGATGAGAAACAGACATTATACGAAAGACTTTGCTCACATAATGTTTTCAGTTAAGTTAATAATTTTTGGCTTATCTGTATAATTTTACAGATAAGCACTTACGATTTCACTTCACAAACATCAATTAATTATACAATTCCTTCATAAATGAGATATCTTAAAGGTGTTTTTATTATCATACTGATAACGGCCTGGTAATATCAACGAGATCTATCTAAATTTTAAAATCAAGTATAGTAATCACATATTAAAAATAAATTTGAGAAAAACAATATTTTAATTTAGTTTGCTATTTTTCATTCTACTAAATATATTTTTTTATTTTAAGAAGAATAAAAAAAGCTGATAATTTGAAAAATGAGACTCCGAACGGCATCTCATTACGAATTTGGTACGCCCTACAGGATTCGAACCTGTGACCTACGGCTTAGAAGGCCGGTGCTCTATCCAGCTGAGCTAAGGGCGCATAGTGGTTGCGTCGGATTATACGTTTGCACGCTCTCGCGTCAACGTTTTTGCCGCCCTGCGGCTCCAGAGTGTTGAATCATTGAACAATTCGTCCTGAAGACCGAGCAGTGCGCCCCATGTCTCGCGCCATCCGCCTTCGATACCCATGCCTATGCCGTGCCCAATAATCCCCTCCGCCTCAATGCCGCTTACGCCACTCGCTCATCGACACCAAATTACTCACCTCACCAGATTCCCCTTCCAGCTCGATCCCCTGCTGCGTAAACCGCGTATTATACTGCTCCCGCAACGCATGCAGTTCCGCACTCTCCGGCTCCAGCTGCCGCAGAAATCCCAACGCTAACAACAGTTGCTGCCGCGAGATCAGCCCTGAAAACCCAGCCTTAGTCAAAATCCCGTGCCAGCGCACTGCGTTCTCGTCGCTGCCATCGACAATCAACACCTGCCAGATCAGCATCACCGCTGCGCCGTTGCCCAGATGGGTTTCATTATCGCCCGCGATGTAATCGGTGAACTCTTTCGCCGCGTCCTTACCCATCAGCGACAGCATCGATTCGATGTGTACTGGCGGCAATTGCAGCCTTTTACTCAACCCTTGCGCAGCATGACGCGAACCGGCCGTCAGTAGTTGAAACCCTACAACAAACACCACCGCCAGCGTGGCGAGTATTAACCAAATCATCACGGCATCCACATAATTTCCTGAGGGACATAATACGCGCTAAGGCGGTCTCACGTCACTGCGGAAAGTCGTGAAACGCACGGGCGAAATGAATCTCTACCTGACAGCCGGACGCGCTTCTGACAGAATAGGCGCCAATCCCCGATTTAACTTTCTACAGATGGATTTCCTCTCTGATGGCAGCAAAAATTATTGACGGTAAAACGATTGCGCAGCAGGTGCGCCTTGAGGTTGCCGAAAAAGTACAGCAGCGTCTGGCAGCCGGTAAACGTGCACCAGGTTTGGCAGTGGTGCTGGTGGGTGAGAACCCCGCTTCGCAGATCTATGTCGCCAGCAAACGTCGCGCCTGTGATGAAGTGGGCTTTATCTCTCGCTCTTACGATCTGCCTGCGACCACCAGCGAAGCCGAACTGCTGGAACTGATCGATACGCTGAACAATGACAGCGAAATCGACGGCATTCTGGTTCAGCTGCCGCTGCCAGCCGGCATCGATAATGTCAAAGTACTGGAACGTATCGTGCCGGACAAAGATGTCGATGGCTTCCATCCGTACAACATTGGTCGTCTGTGCCAGCGTGCGCCGAAGCTGCGTCCTTGTACGCCGCGCGGCATCGTCACGCTGCTGGAGCGCTACAATATCGATACCTACGGCCTGAACGCCGTGGTGGTTGGCGCATCCAATATCGTCGGTCGTCCGATGAGCATGGAGCTGCTGCTGGCGGGCTGCACCACCACCGTCACGCACCGTTTCACCAAAGATCTGCGTCATTACGTTGAGCACGCCGATCTGCTGGTTGTGGCGGTCGGTAAACCGGGCTTTATTCCCGGTGACTGGATCAAGCCTGGCGCCGTGGTGATTGATGTTGGCATCAATCGTCTGGAGAGCGGTAAAGTGGTGGGCGATGTGGATTTCGCGAGCGCGTCTGAGCGTGCGTCTTATATCACCCCGGTTCCCGGTGGCGTCGGTCCGATGACCGTTGCGACTCTGATTCAAAATACATTAGTCGCGTGCGAAGAGTATCACGACGTGGAGGAGGCATAATGGCCAGTTTTTCTTTGGGCGAACATGCTCACGTTGATTTGTGTGACCTGCTGAAACTTGAAGGTTGGGTGCAGAGCGGTGCGCAGGCAAAAGTCGCCATCGCAGATGGCGAAGTGCGCGTTGATGGCGCAGTCGAAACGCGTAAGCGCTGCAAGATTGTGGCAGGCCAGAACGTTGAGTTTGCCGGTTTTAAAATTACTGTTGTAGCTTAAGCGTTCAGGCAATTAAAAAGGGGCGAACTGCGGTTCGCCCCTTTTTTATTCTGCGGCCGGTAAGTCCAGGTACGCATAAATGCATACCCTACAACTGCGGGCTGAAATTCCGGTACGCGTAAATACGTACCCTACAATTTTCGGCCAGAGTGCCGATGAAAGCGCACCCTTCAATCTGCCTATTCGGGTGCCAATAAACGCACACCCGATGCGATTACTTACGACGCCAGCTCGAACCCTGCGGACCATCTTCCACAATCACGCCCAGCTCATTCAGCTTGTCACGCGCAACATCCGCCTGCGCCCAATCTTTTGCGGCACGCGCATCAGAACGCGCTTTGACCCAATGCTCAATTTTCGCCACTTCGTCATCATTCACCTGCGCGCTGCTCTGCAGGAACTGCTCTGGATCCTGTTGCAGGATGCCAAGCACGTTCGCCAGCTGACGCAGTTTCGCGGCCAAAGCATCAGAGGCGGCTTTGTCTTCGGTTTTAAGGCGATTCACTTCACGCGCCATGTCGAAGAACACTGAGTAGGCTTCCGGCGTGTTGAAGTCGTCATCCATCGCGGTACGGAAGCGCGCTTCAAACTCTTCGCCGCCTGCTGGCGTAGCGCTGGCATCGGTGTGACGCAGTGCGGTATAGAGGCGCTCCAGCGCCGCACGTGCCTGATTGAGGTTATCTTCGCCGTAGTTAAGCTGGCTGCGATAGTGGCCCGACATCAGGAAGTAACGCACGGTTTCCGCATCGTAATGCGCCAGTACGTCACGCACGGTGAAGAAGTTGCCGAGTGATTTCGACATCTTCTCGCGGTCGATCATCACCATACCGGAGTGCATCCAGTAATTGACGTAATCGCCGTCGTGCGCACAGGTTGACTGCGCCACTTCGTTTTCGTGGTGCGGGAACATCAGATCCGATCCGCCGCCGTGGATGTCAAAGTGGGTGCCCAGCTGTTTGCAGTTCATCGCGGAACACTCGATGTGCCAACCTGGACGACCGTTGCCCCACGGCGAATTCCATGCTGGTTCATTCGGCTTGGACATTTTCCACAACACGAAGTCCATCGGGTTGCGTTTTATTTCGGTGATTTCAACACGCGCACCCGCCTGCAGCTGAGTCAGATCCTGACGCGACAGCACGCCATACCCTTTATCACTCAGTACATCGAACATCACATCGCCGTTATCCGCCACATAAGCGTGTTTACGTTCGATTAAACGCTCAACCAGTTCGATGATTTCAGGGATATGGCGCGTGGCACGCGGCTCCAGATCCGGCGGCAGAATGCCCAGCGCGTCAAAATCTTTGTGCATCTCAGCGATCATACGGTTGGTCAGCGTTTCAATGCTCTCACCGTTCTCGTTGGCGCGTTTGATGATCTTGTCTTCAATATCGGTAATGTTACGCACATATTTGAGCTGATAGCCCACATAGCGCAGATAACGTGACACCACATCAAATGCAACGAAGGTACGCCCGTGACCGATATGACAAAGGTCATAAACCGTAATTCCACAGACGTACATGCCGATCTGACCAGCGTGGATCGGTTTAAATTCCTCTTTCTGACGGCTCAGGGTGTTATAGATCTTCAGCATTGAACGATTCCGTTATTAACGTTTGCGGGATACGCCTTTCCAGCGTAGCTGGGTATTGTGCCGTATTTTTCTCAGTTGTGCATCGCTCGCTTACCTTCTGTGGCTGCCTTACTGACGAGCCATCGGAATTTGTGATATAAGAGGCGTCTACAAAAATGCCCCGCCGCTTTGCAGGCGCGGCAGTTGATACTGACGACACCCGTAACAGGACGAATATAATGGTCACTTTCCAGACGAACCATGGCGACATCGTAATCAAAACCTTCGATGACAAAGCGCCGGCTACCGTGAAAAACTTCCTGGACTACTGCCGTGAAGGTTTCTACGACAACACCATCTTCCACCGTGTTATCAACGGTTTCATGATCCAGGGCGGCGGTTTTGAGCCAGGCATGAAGCAGAAAGACACCAAAGAAGACATTCGTAACGAAGCCAACAACGGTCTGAAAAACACCAAAGGTACGCTGGCGATGGCCCGTACTCAGGCGCCACACTCCGCGACTGCACAGTTCTTCATCAACGTAGCAGACAACGACTTCCTGAACTTCCGTGACGAAAGCCTGCAGGGCTGGGGTTACTGCGTGTTCGCTGAAGTGGTTGAAGGCATGGACGTGGTTGAGAAAATCAAAGCGGTGAAAACTGGCCGCAGCGGCATGCATCAGGACGTTCCGGTTGACGACGTTGTCATCCAGAAAGTGACTGTTAGCGAGTAATGTCGCGCACGCTGTTTATCGCAGATTTGCATCTGTGCACAGAAGAACCGGCAATTACTGCCGGTTTTCTGCATTTTTTGCAGGGTGAAGCGCGCGATTGCGATGCGCTTTACATCCTCGGCGATCTGTTTGAAGCCTGGATTGGCGATGACGATCCCAATCCGCTACATCGCGAAATCGCCGCAGCACTGAAAGCCCTGCCGATCCCCACATTCTTCATCCATGGCAATCGAGACTTCCTGCTCGGCAAACGTTTTGCGCGCGAAAGTGGCATGACGCTGCTGCCGGAAGAGCAAGTGCTGAACCTTTACGGCCATCGCGTGCTGATTATGCATGGCGATACCTTGTGTACGGACGATGAAGGCTATCAACGCTTCCGCGCCAAAGTGCATCAGCGCTGGCTGCAACGTCTGTTCCTTGCCCTGCCGCTGCGCATCCGCATGCGCATTGCCGCACGTATGCGCGCCGACAGCAAGCAAGCCAATCAGCACAAGTCGATGAGCATCATGGATGTCAATCAGCAAGCCGTGATCGATACGATGACGCGCCAGCAAGTGCGGATTCTGATTCACGGGCATACTCACCGTCCGGCGGTGCATGAGCTAGTCGTGCAAGATGAAAGCGCCCAGCGCGTGGTGCTCGGAGCCTGGCATGAAAATGGCTCAATGATTCAGGTTGATGCCGATGGCGTGCAGCTGATCGAATTCCCGTTTTAACATCGAATCCTGAAATAGTCGGGCGCATTAGTGCTCGACACTCAGCGGGATGAAGTTTCCTCTTCTCGCATCATTGCCCGTTTTCCGGCCACGCAACCGTTTTCCTTGCTCCCTTCTCATGCTATTCTCTGTGCCCTTCTTTACCTGCCCGCCCGGCCAGGTTCGTTTGACTATTCACAGGAGTTGACCGCATGTCATCCAACGCCACCCCGGCTCGTATCGCCATCGTCATGGGTTCTAAAAGTGACTGGGCTACCATGCAGTTCGCCGAGGAAATTCTTAACAGCCTGGATGTTCCGTTCCACGTTGAAGTGGTCTCTGCTCACCGTACGCCAGACAAACTGTTCAGCTTTGCCGAAACCGCCGCAGATAACGGTTTCCACGTGATCATTGCCGGAGCGGGCGGTGCTGCGCATCTGCCGGGCATGATTGCCGCCAAAACCCTGGTGCCGGTGCTGGGCGTGCCAGTACAAAGCGCCGCGCTGAGCGGTGTGGATAGCCTCTACTCCATCGTACAGATGCCGCGCGGCATTCCTGTCGGCACATTAGCGATCGGTAAAGCCGGTGCGGCTAACGCGGCGCTGCTGGCAGCACAGATTCTGGCGGTGCACGACAAAGAACTGGCGGCGCGTCTTGCCACCTGGCGTCAAACCCAGACTGACGAAGTGCTGAACAACCCAGATCCACGGGTGGACGCATGAAACCGGTTTGCGTACTTGGAAACGGTCAGTTAGGCCGTATGCTGCGCCAGGCGGGTGAACCGCTGGGCATCGCGGTGTATCCAGTGGGTCTGGATGCCGAACCTACTGCCCTGCCGATCGCCGAAAGCGTGATCACCGCAGAGATCGAGCGTTGGCCGGAAACTGCGTTAACGCGTGAGCTGGCGTTGCATCCGGCATTTGTGAACCGCGATATCTTCCCGCGCCTCGCCGATCGCCTGACGCAGAAACAATTGCTCGATCAGCTGAACCTGGCAACCGCACCCTGGCAGCTGCTGGCAGCTAAAGCTGAGTGGCCGCAGGTGTTCAGCTCGCTGGGTGAGCTGGCGATTGTGAAACGTCGCACCGGCGGTTATGACGGTCGTGGTCAATGGCGTTTACGCGCTAACGAGACCGATTCGTTGCCGGATGAGTGCTACGGCGAATGCATCGTTGAGCAGGGCATCAACTTCAGCGGTGAAGTGTCGCTGGTTGGTGCACGTGGTCAGGATGGCACCACGGTGTTTTACCCGCTGACGCACAACCTGCATCAGGACGGCATTCTGCGCGCCAGCGTCGCCTTCCCGCAGGCCGATGCCGCGCAACAGCAGCAGGCGGAAGCGATGCTCAGCGCGATCATGCATGAGCTGAAATATGTCGGTGTGATGGCGATGGAGTGTTTTATCACGCCAGAAGGCCTGCTGATCAACGAACTGGCCCCACGCGTGCACAACAGCGTTCACTGGACGCAGAACGGCGCGTCGATCAGCCAGTTTGAGCTGCATCTGCGTGCGGTGCTGGGTCTGGCGCTGCCGAAGCCGGTGGTGTTTGCGCCGTCGGTGATGGTGAACCTGATTGGCACCGACGTGAATGTCGACTGGCTGCAACAGCCGCTGGTGCATCTGCACTGGTACGACAAAGAAGTGCGTCCGGGCCGTAAGGTTGGGCACTTAAACCTCACCGACAGCGATCAGGCACGCCTTGCGGCGGCGCTTAACGCGCTGGTGCCGCTGCTGCCGGAAGAGTACGCCAGTGGAATTGCCTGGGCGGTTGAGAAGCTGTAAATGAAAAAGGCCGCGCAAGCGGCCTTAAATTTATGTGCAGATGATTAAGCTGCTTCAAACCGCCTGAACAGCGCTTTGCCTTTCAGCAGTCGCACGCCCAGCCAGCCGCCGCACAGCGACAACAGCAGCGCGCCGCAAATCGGTAATGCCATCCACAGCGTCCAGTCGGGTTCCCACGGAAAATCGAAGATCTTGCGCTGTAAGCCCCACAGCGCCGCTTCTGCGCCCAGTGCCGCCGCTATCCCTGACACCACGCCAAGCAACGCAAACTCACACCATAGCGTGCCACGCAACAGGCGTTTACTCGCGCCCAGCGTGCGATACACCACCAGCTCCTGACGACGCTGACGCATGCCTACCTGAATCTGCGCCAACAGCAGCAACACACCACATACGGTCACCAATACCACCATGATCTCCAACGCCTGACTGACCTGCGCCAGCACCAGACCGATCTGCTTCAGCATGCTGCCAACATCCAGCAAGCTCAGCGTCGGGAAGGCGCGATTGAGTTGCGCCAGCAGCGCCGGATTGCTGTCCATACGGAAGCTGGTCAGCCAGGTTTGCGGCTGTTGATCCAGTGCGCCCGGCGGGAAGATAAAGAAGAAGTTCGGCCGCAGGCTCTCCCAGTCCACTTTGCGCAGGCTGGTGACTTTGGCGCTGAACTGCTGGGTATCGCCGCTAAAGGTCAGTGTATCGCCGAGCTTCAGGCCAAGACGATCCGCCAGCTCCACTTCCATCGACACTTCACCCGCTTTCGGCGGCCAGCTTCCGGCCAGCAGCGGATTGTGATCCGGTCGATCCGCCTGCCATGTCAGATTGAGTTCGCGGTTTAGCGCGTTATCCATCTTCGGATCGGCTTCTTTGCCGTTCAGTTCGGTCAGACGCGCACGCACAATCGGATAGTAGGATTCCGGTTTAACCTGATGCTGATTGAGGAAGTCGCGCACCTGCGGCACCTGTTCCTGCGTCATGTTAAGCAGGAAGTAGTTCGGCGCATCCGGCGGCAACTGCTGCTGCCAGCGATCCAATAGATCGCCGCGCATCACCAGCAGTAATGCCAGCAACATAAAGGAGAGCGAAAATGCCGCCAGCTGGCTCAGCGTCATCACTGGCTGTCTTAGCAGACGATTGATTGCCAGACGCATCGCCAGATTGCGCACCACCAGCTTACGCAGCAGCAACAGCGTGCCCCAGCCGAGCAGTGACAACAGCAGCGCCAGCATCACCACGCCCGCCAACAGCGCCCACAGCATTTTGCTACCGCCCATCAATAACGCCAGCAGACCAACCACCACCAGCGCCATGGCGGGCAGATAAAACCGCAGCGGCCAGACATTGGCTACCGCATCGCGCCGGAGCACGCGCAACGGCTGAGTCGCCATCAGCAGGCGATACGGGCGTAATCCCACCAGCAGCGAAATCACAAACATCGCACCAATCGCCCATAGCCACGGCCAGAAACTGGCGGCAGGCAAGGCGGCGGGCAGCACCGGTTTGAGCATCGCCAGCAGGATGATCTCAATCCCCTGCCCCAGCATGCTGCCCGCTATCGCCGCCAGCAGCAGCACCGCCAGCCACTGGCCGATGATCAGCCGTTGTAGGGCTTTGCGCGTGGCGCCCAGCGTTTTCAGCACTGCCACTAAATCGTAGCGGCTGCGGCAGTAATGGCTCATTGCTACCGCCACGGCCGCAATCGCCAGCATCAGCGTCAGTAGTGCCGATAACAGGAGGAATTGCTGCGCACGCTGCATCGATCGGCCCAGCGCATCTTCCGAGTTCTCGACGCTGATCCAGCGCTCACCGGCTTTTAACTGCGGCTGGATCCAGCTGTCATAACGCGCCAGCGGAGCCGGATCGCCAGAGAATTTGTAGCGCCAGCTGAGCCGGCTGCCAGGCTGGATGGCACCGGTTTTATCAACATCCGCGAGGTTCATCAGCAGGCGTGGCGCCGTCTGGAACGGATTGAAGCCACCATCCGGCTCCTGAATCACCTCACCCGCGATGCGCAGCGTGGTATCACCCACATCGACGTTGTCGCCGACTTTTAGATTAAGCAGCGCCAGCAAGCGCGGCGCGGCCAGCACCGTGCCCGCCTGCGGTTTTAATCCCGGCGGATCGGTCTGCAGGGTGCCGAACATCGGATAGGCATCGTCCACCGCTTTCACATCCGCTAACTGCGGCGTCTGATCGGCGAAGGTCATGGTCATAAAGCTGAGCTGACGACTGACGGAGAGCCCTTCATCACGCGCTTTATTCAGCCAGGCTTCCGGCGCGGGCGCGCTGCTGCGCAGAGTACGATCGCCCGCCATAAAATCACGGCTCTGCTGGCTCAGCCCTTTCTCCATGCGATCGCTGATCGAGCCCAGCGCCAGCACGCAGGCCACCGCCAATGTCAGCGCCAGCCAGACAATTAATAGTGAGGGCGAACGCCATTCACGCCAGAACCAGCGCCAAATCATGTCTCCTCCCACAGCTTGCCGTCGCGCAGGCGCAGTCGACGATCGCAGCGCGCCGCCAGTTGCTCATCGTGCGTCACCAGAATCAGCGTGGTGGCGAAATCGCGGTTGAGGGAGAAAAGCAGGTCGGCGATGCGATCGCCGGTTTTGCGATCCAGGTTGCCGGTGGGTTCATCGGCGAACAGTAAACCAGGACGGCCGCTAAACGCGCGCGCCAGCGCCACACGCTGCTGCTCGCCACCGGAAAGCTGCGCAGGCAGATGATGCAGACGATCTTTCAGGCCAAGTTGCGTTAAGAGATCCACCGCCTGGGCGCGGCTGTCGCGATCGCTGTCACCGCGCAGCAAGGCAGGCAGCTGGACGTTTTCCAGCGCGTTGAGCGTCGGCACCAGCATAAAGGACTGGAACACAAAGCCCACTTCCCGTGCGCGCAACGCGGCACGTTGCTCTTCGTTCATGTTATGCAGCGGCTGGCCGAGCAGATTGACCTCGCCGCTGCTGCCATCGTCCAGCCCGGCCAGAATGCCCAGCAATGTGGATTTGCCGGAACCCGATTCGCCAATCAGCGCGATGGTCTCAGCTGGTTTGACAACCAGCTCAACTCCGGTAAGGATGGTCAGCTGATGCTCTCCCTGACCGACGGACTTAGTAAGATGATGAACTGCAACAATGTTTTCCGCTGGCATTATCCCTTCCTGTTTTTATTGCTTCTGCTGGTGTCCCGCATCGCCGCCGCCGATACCTTGCTGGTATTGGGTGACAGCCTGAGCGCCGGGTACCGCATGTCCGCCACCGCGGCATGGCCCAGCCTGCTCAATAAAACCTGGCAACAGCAGCCCCAGATTATTAACGCCAGCATCAGCGGAGATACCGCAGGACAAGGGCTGGCGCGTTTGCCTGGCCTATTAAAACAGCATCAACCCCGTTGGGTGTTAATCGAATTGGGCGGTAACGATGGCTTGCGCGGCTTCCCGCCTGCCAATATCGCGCAGGACCTGAGTAAAGTGATCGACGAAGTCAAAGCCGCCAAAGCGCAGCCGCTGCTGATGCAAATTCGTTTACCTGCTAATTATGGACGTCGTTATACGGAGGCGTTTAGCGCGATTTATCCGCAGCTGGCACAGCAGTACAACATTCCTCTGGTGCCCTTCTTTATGGAGCAGGTCTATCTGAAGCCGGAATGGATGCAGCAGGACGGTATTCACCCCAATCCGGATGCACAGCCGTTTATTGCCAACCTGATGGCTAACGAACTGGCTCCGCTAGTAAAGCAGAATTAATGCCGGCGTGTGATTTTAAACAGGTAAAGAAATGCAAAAAACAATCGTAATCACCGGCTGCTCCAGCGGTATTGGCTTAGCAGCCGCCAACGATCTGCAATCTCGCGGCTATCGCGTGATTGCTGCCTGCCGTCGAGCGGACGATGTGGCGCGCATGGAAGCCCTGGGCTTTATTGGCGTCCAGCTCGACCTTGATGATGCAGCCAGCGTGGATGCCGCCGCTGAGCGCATACTGGCATTGTGCGAGCATCGTCTGCACGGCTTGTTTAACAACGGCGGCTTTGGTCAATATGGCCCACTGAGCAGCGTGTCGCGCGCGCAGCTGGAAAAACAGTTCTCCACGAACCTCTTCGGCACCCACCAACTGACAATGCGTTTGCTGCCTGCGCTGCAAGCCAGCGGTAATGGGCGTATTATTAATACCAGCTCGGTGCTGGGGCTGATCTCCACGCCCGGACGCGGCGCCTACGCCGCCAGTAAATGGGCACTGGAAGCCTGGAGCGATGCACTGCGCATGGAAGTGCGCGATAGCGGTGTGCGCGTGAGTTTGATCGAGCCCGGGCCAATTGCCACGCGTTTCACCGACAATGTGCATCAGGGCGAGCAGGATAAACCGGTGCGTAATCCGGGCATTGCCGCACGTTTCACCCTGCCACCGGAAGCCATCTTGCCCAAATTGCGCCACGCGCTGGAAAGCAAACACCCGCGCCTGCGTTATCCGGTGACGCTGGTTGCATGGGTGATGAGCCTGCTGAAACGCCTGTTACCCGGTTGGATGCTGGATCGCATCTTGCGCAGCAACTAAGCTGCAAGCCAGATTTGAACTTGAACACGGGCAGCTTGCCCCCATATTCTCAACACACTTTCTGCAAAGAGACGTATTCATGTCACACGCTTTGATTATCGACATCAACGAATCCAACCTGCACCAGACGCTGGAACAATCCACGCAGATGCCGGTGCTGTTCTACTTCTGGTCCGATCGCAGCCAACACTGTCAGGAGCTGACGCCGGTGCTGGAGCGTCTGGCACAGGAGTATGCGGGTCAGTTCATTTTGGCCAAACTGGATTGCGATAAAGAGCAGATGGTGGCATCGCAGTTTGGTCTGCGCTCCATTCCAACCGTGTATCTGTTCCAGAATGGACAGCCGGTAGATGGCTTCCAGGGCCCGCAGCCGGAAGAGGCGATCCGTGCACTGCTGCAAAAAGTGCTGCCGCGTGAAGAAGAGATTAAAACCCATCAGGCAATGCAGCTGATGGAAGAAGGTAAACCGCTGGATGCACTGCCGCTGCTGAAAGATGCCTGGCAGTTGAGCAACCAAAACAGTGAAATTGGCTTCCTGCTGGCAGAAGTGTTGATTACGCTGAACCGCAGCGATGAAGCCGAAGCGGTGCTGGCAGTGGTACCCTTACAGGATCAGGATACCCGCTATCAGAGCCTGGTTTCGCAAATTGAACTGCTAAAGCAAGCTGCGGATACCCCAGAGATCCAGCAATTGCAGGAACAGCTGGCCAGTGAGCCCGCGAATGCGGAGCTGGCTGCTAAACTTGCTTTACAGCTGCATCAGGTGGGCCGCAACGAAGAATCACTGGATCTGTTGTTCAGCTTCCTGAAGAGCGATCTCAGTGCGGGTGAAGGTCAGGTGCGCAAAATGTTCCAGGAAATTTTGGCTGCGCTCGGCACAGGCGATGCACTCGCTACGCGCTATCGTCGCCAGATGTATTCGCTGCTGTACTGATCGGTACCGCACGTGCAACGGGCCGAACGACTCGGCCCGACAATCTGACAACCAGGAGGTTATATGTTGACTGTGATTCCCGTCATTATCGTGCTTGCGCTCGTTACCGTGTGGGCCGGTGTAAAAATCGTGCCACAAGGCTATCAGTGGACGGTAGAACGTTTTGGCCGTTACACTAAAACCCTGCCACCCGGCCTGAGTTTGATCGTCCCGTTTATGGATCGTATTGGTCGCAAGATCAATATGATGGAACAAGTCCTCGATATTCCCTCGCAAGAAATCATTTCCAAAGATAACGCTAACGTCACCATTGATGCCGTGTGCTTTATTCAGGTGGTTGATCCTGCGCGCGCAGCCTATGAAGTCAGCAATCTTGAGCTGTCGATCCTCAATCTGACCATGACGAATATCCGTACTGTCCTCGGTAGCATGGAATTGGATGAGATGCTGTCGCAGCGCGATAACATCAATACCCGCTTGCTGCACATCGTCGATGAAGCCACCAATCCGTGGGGCGTGAAGATCACCCGTATCGAAATCCGTGACGTGCGTCCGCCGCAGGAACTGATCGCCGCGATGAACGCGCAGATGAAGGCCGAGCGTACCAAGCGTGCCGACATTCTTACCGCAGAAGGCGTACGCCAGGCGGCGATTTTACGCGCCGAGGGGGACAAGCAGTCGCAGATTCTGAAAGCCGAAGGTGAACGAACTTCCGCCTTCCTGCAAGCCGAAGCGCGTGAACGTCAGGCGCAGGCTGAAGCCAACGCCACGCGTGCCGTATCGGAGGCGATTGCGGCAGGCGACATTCAGGCGGTGAACTACTTTGTGGCGCAGAAATATACCGATGCGCTACAAAAGATCGGTGAATCTCATAACAGCAAAGTGGTGATGATGCCGCTAGATGCCAGCAGTTTGCTGGGTTCCATTGCCGGGATTGGTGAATTGCTGAAGGAGAGCCGTCAGGAGCGTAAACCGTGATTCTGATGGAACTGATAGCCCATCCGCACTGGTTCTGGCTGACGCTGGGCGGCCTGCTGCTGGCGGCTGAAATGCTGGGTACCAGCGGTTATCTGCTGTGGAGTGGATTAGCGGCGGTGCTGGTCGGCCTGATCGAATGGCTGTTCCCGTTCTCGTGGACGCATCAGGGCATTTTGTTCGCGGTGCTGACGTTGCTGTGCGTCTACTTCTGGTATCGCTGGATGCGCTACCGTGAGGTTTCCCAGCAGCCAAACACTTTGAATCAACGCGGATCGCAGATGATCGGGATGCACCTGACCCTGGATACCACGCTCAGAGAAGGTTTAGGTCATGTGCGCATTGGCGACAGCAGCTGGCGCGTGCAGGCTAAAGAAGATTTGCCTGCCGGAACACCCGTGATCGTCACCGGTGTGGTGGGTATCACGCTGCTGATTCAGCCTCGCTTTCCTTCACCCTGATGGCAGCAGCCCGCCAGATGATTGATGATCGGACATTCAGCACTGTCATCGCCGGGGCAGGCTTCAGCAAGTTCCAGCAATCGCGCGCGCATCGCATGCAATTCTTCGATGTGCGCAGCGATTTCATCCGCTTTCTGCAAGGTGCGCGCTTTGACATCCGCGCTGTGGCGAGCGGGATCGTTGAACAGGGTCACCAGCTCGCGGCACTCGTCCAGGGTAAAGCCAACCTGACGCGCCTGACGCAGTAGATTCAGCTCATCAATATGATGCGCGGCATAGCTGCGATAACCATTGTGACTGCGCAACGGCGGCGTCACCACGCCCTTCTCTTCATAAAAACGGATCGCCTTGCTGGTTAGCCCGGTTTTTTTTGCCACATCGCTGATGTTCATCTTTTGTCTTCACCTCATGACCGCTTGACCTTCCCCTGAATGGAAGGTTTAGGCTCTATAACTAATGCAAAGTTTGCAGACAGTCAAACCTCTCGTTTAAGGAGTTTAAGATGTCACACACACAATTACTGGCGCTGGACGGTTTGTCCTGTGGCCACTGCGTCAAACGGGTCAAAGAAGCGCTGGAGCAGCGCGACGATGTGGAACAAGCGGACGTCACGCAGCAGGAAGCGCGCGTTACCGGTGCGGCCAGCGCCAGCGATCTGATTGCAACCGTTGAACAAGCCGGCTATCACGCGGCGGTGAAAGACAGCCCAAAGCCTGAGCCGTTGACAGCAACAGAGCCGCCGCCGGAGGCGCTGACAACGGAGTCGCAACCGGCAGAAGAAAACCTTCCTGTTCACCATTTGCTGATCAGCGGCATGAGCTGTGCCAGCTGCGTGAGCCGTGTGGAACAGGCACTGCAAAACGTGCCCGGCGTGAGTCAGGCACGCGTCAACCTGGGTGAGCGTAGCGCGCTGGTATTGGGCAATGCGTCTGCCGAAGCGCTGATGAGTGCCGTGGATCAAGCGGGCTACGCCGCTGAAGCTATCGACGATGAACAAACCCGACGCGAACGCCAGCAAAGCAGCGCACAGCAGGCGATGCGCCGCTTTAGCTGGCAGGCGGCATTGGCGCTGTTGCTCGGCGTGCCCATGATGATCTGGGGCATGCTCGGCGACAATATGATGCTGAGTGACGCCAACCAAACGTTATGGCGCACACTCGGCATTATCACCTTGCTGGTGATGGTGATCGCCGGCGGTCATTTCTATCGCAGTGCGTGGCGCAGCTTACGTCACGGCACCGCCAGCATGGATACGCTGGTAGCCCTCGGCACTGGCGCCGCATGGATCTACTCGATAAGCGTGGCGCTGTGGCCAGAATTTTTCCCGATGCAGGCGCGACATCTCTATTTTGAAGCCAGCGTGATGATCGTCGGTTTGATTAACCTCGGCCATGCGCTGGAACAGCGAGCACGCCAGCGGGCATCCAAAGCCCTGGAACGCCTGTTGGATCTCACCCCTGCTCAGGCGCGTGTGATCGGTGAACAGGGCGAAACGCTGATGCCGTTGAGCGAGGTCCAGCCCGGCATGCTGCTGAAGCTGGTCACCGGCGATCGCGTGCCGGTGGATGGCGAAGTCGACAGCGGCGAAGCCTGGTTTGATGAAGCGATGTTGACCGGTGAAGCAGTACCGCAGGCGAAACAGCCGGGCGACAAAGTCTATGCCGGCACGCTGGTGCAGGATGGCACGTTGCGCTTCGTGGCACGTGCCACCGGCAGCCACACCACGCTGGCTCGCATCATCAATCTGGTGCGCCAGGCGCAGAGCAGCAAACCGGACATTGGCCGACTGGCCGATCGCATCTCAGCGGTGTTTGTGCCGGTGGTGGTGGCGATTGCGCTGCTGGCCGGTCTGGTGTGGTATCTGGTCGGCCCGCAGCCGCAGCTCGCCTACACGCTGGTGATCGTCACGACGGTGTTGATTATCGCCTGTCCTTGCGCACTGGGGCTGGCGACGCCGATGTCGGTGATTGCCGGGGTGGGTCGCGCGGCAGAACTGGGCGTGCTGGTGCGTGATGCTGACGCGCTGCAGCGTGCCAGCGAAGTCGATACCATCGTGTTTGATAAAACCGGCACGCTGACGCGCGGCACGCCTCAGGTGAGCGATGTGCTGGTGTATGGCGACTGGAATCGCCAGCAGGTGCTGAGCGCTGCGGCGCAGCTTGAACAAGGTTCGAACCATCCGCTGGCGAAAGCGATTCTGGCGGCAGCACCCGATCTCAGCGATGAGCCGACTAAGCAATTTCGTACAATACGCGGCAAAGGCGTGAGCGCTAAAGTCGCGGGCAGAACGCTGCTGCTCGGCAATCAGGCACTGCTGGATGAACAACAGATTGATTACCGCGCCGCACAAGAAGATATCGACCGTTTCGCCGCGCAAGGCACGACGCCGGTGCTGCTGGCCGATCAGCGTCAGTTGCTCGGCCTGATCGCCTTGCGTGACAGCCTGCGCCCGGAAAGCGCGGAGGCGTTACAGCGCCTGCACCAGTTGGGCTATCGGTTAATCATGTTGACCGGCGATCACCAGAAAACCGCGCAGGTAATCGCTGCCGAAGCCGGCATTGATGAAGTGATTGCGGGCGTGCTGCCCGAAGGCAAAGCGCAGGCGATCGCGCAGTTGCAGCAGCAGGGGCGTAAAGTGGTGATGGTCGGTGATGGCATCAATGATGCCCCGGCGCTGGCGCAGGCCGATGTCGGCATTGCGATGGGTGGCGGCAGCGATGTGGCCGTCGAAACCGCCGCCATGACGTTGATGCGCAACGATCTGCACTGTGTTGCCGATGCGCTGGCGATGGCAGGCGCGACACTGCGTAATATGCGTCAGAACTTGCTCGGGGCTTTTGTGTATAACAGCCTGGGGATTCCGATTGCGGCGGGCGTGCTCTACCCGTTCACCGGCTTGCTACTTAGCCCGATCGTGGCGGGCGCGGCGATGGCGCTGTCTTCGATTACCGTGGTGAGTAACGCGAATCGTTTGTTGCGCTTTAAGCCAGCAAAACGCTAATCGCCCTCTCTGCCCTGTTTTTCGCTGACTGAAATCGCTAGCATGGATTTTTGACTTCAAAAGGACAGGGCATGAGACGCAGTCTGTGGCACAGCTTCCAGCAGATGGCCGCCAGCCTCTTACCGGCGCGATATACCTGGCCGGCAATGGATATCAAATTGGGCGATCGACGCCTGCATCTGGCGGGCAGTATTCATATGGGCACGCGCGATATGCAGCCGTTGCCAGCGGGCCTGTTACGCCAGTTGAGTCGCGCCGATGCGCTGATTGTCGAGGCGGATATCACTCAGGGCGCATCCCCCTTCACCCATGACGATGCCTGTCCGCCGCTGGCGATGCGTCTGGACGCAGAGGTGTTGCAGCGGCTGGATGTTCTGTGCGATGAGCTTTCGCTTTCCATGGCGGTGTTCGATACGTTGCCGTTCTGGCAAATCGCTTTGATGATGCAGGCGCAACAGGCGCAGCGTCTGGGGCTGCGACCGCAATATGGCATTGATTACCAGCTGCTGATGGCGGCGAAATCGGCCAATAAGCGCATCATTGAACTGGAAGGCCCGGAAACCCAGATCGCGCTGCTGAAATCGCTACCGCAGGAGGGCTTATCGCTGTTACTGGATACGCTGGAGCATTGGCACACCAACGCCCGCCTGCTGCAAACCATGATCAGCTGGTGGTTGGATGCACCGCCCACGCAACAACCGGTGGCCCTGCCGACCACCTTTAGCAGCGATCTCAATGACACGCTGATGCGCAATCGTAATCAGCACTGGCGCGAGTTATTGCAGGCGCTGCCGAAAGGCCGTTATGTGGTGGCTGTGGGTGCACTGCATCTGTATGGCGAGGATAACCTGCCAGGGTTGTTGAAGTCGTAACAAGTGCAGTCACCGCAAGACCTTATGCATCCTCAAGTCCTGAAAGTTATCAGGTCGATGACCTGCGTATGTCTGATTGCGCAGAAATGTGCCTTGGTGGATGCGCGGCGGAGGGTTGGCTCTGCGGATGAGCAGTGAGCTATGAGCAGTGAGCAGTGAGCAGTGAGCAGTGAGCAGTGAGCAGTGAGCAGTGAGCAGTGAGCAGTGAGCAGTGAGCAGTGAGCAGTGAGCAGTGAATTGCAGGCAAAAAAGAAGGCCAATATCGCTATCGGCCCGTCAAAGAGGAATTTGTTTATGATTTTGGTTATCACCAGCATTGCTGGCGCGGGCCAATTTTCGCGCAAAGTTCAGAATTTCGCCAGTATTATTCACCAAAACTGAAATAAGAATTTTCGTAGCAAGGACAGAACATGACACCCGCCGTAAAACTGCTGGAAAAACAAAAGGTCGCTTTTACCCTTCATCCTTATGAGCATGACAGCCACGAAACCAATTTTGGTGATGAAGCGGTTCGTAAGCTCAATCTCGATGCACGTCAGGTGTTCAAAACCCTGCTAGTGGCGCTCAACGGCGATGCCAAAGCGCTGGCGGTAGCCGTGACACCGGTCTCCTCGCAGCTCGATTTGAAAAAAGTGGCAAAGGCGCTGGGCGCGAAAAAAGCGGATATGGCCGATCCACAACTGGCACAGCGCGTGACCGGCTATCTGGTGGGTGGCATCAGCCCGTTAGGGCAGAAAAAACGCCTGCCAACGGTGATCGATCAGCAGGCCGCAGAATTTGCCACCATCTTTGTCTCCGGTGGCAAGCGCGGGCTGGATATAGAACTGGCGGCGCAGGACCTGGCACGACTGCTGGATGCCACACTGGCCGACGTAGCACGCCGTGATTAATCCGGCTGCTGGGCGCAGAGTTGATCGATCATCCAGCGCCCGGCAGGACCCGGTGGATTGCGTCGCGACCAGATCACATCCACCGCAATGCGCTGTGGCCAGCCTGGCACCGGCAACTCTTTCAACACCTGATGACCAAACTGCTCCACCAGCCAGCGCGGTAACACGCTCCAGCCAAAGCCCTGCTCCGCCATTTCCAGCAGCAATAAATAAGATGGCGCCGACCAAACGCGCCCGGCGGGCAGCGGTTCGCGGTTTTGCACCCAGGTATTAAGCCGTAAATGACGCAATTCACCGAGTTGTGCTTCACTCACCTGTTTTGACTGCGCCAGCACATGATCCTGATGCAGATAGATCGCCATTTCCGCACCCACCTGTAAACGCGCCACCGCTAAATCCGGCGGCAGCTGCGGCTGCGCACGCACCACGCCGAGATGCACGCGACCGGCCTGCAGCAGGTCCAGCGCGTCCGCGTCCTCAGCAATCATGCATTCAAATTCAATATCCGGATAACGTGCTTCAAAGCGGTTGAGCAGATTTTCATGGTGATCGGCCTGCCAGAAATCGGAAATCGCCAGACTGAGTCGCGGTTCCACGCCCTGTGACAACCGCACCGCCAGCTCATCCAACCGCTGGCTGGCCGCCAGAATCTGCTGCACCTGCGCCAGGGCGCGCTGTCCTTGCTCGGTGAGTACCGGCTGGCGACCGCTGCGATCGAACAGGGTGAAACCGAGATCATCTTCCAGATTAGCCACGGCGCTGCTAATGGTGGACTGGCTTTTGGCCAGCGCACGCGCCGCCGCAGAAAACGAGCCGCTGGCGACAGTCTGGACAAAGGCCTCAAGGGATTCTGGGGAGTATTTCATGGTGAACCATCGCTTTTATCGATAGGTAATCATTTTATCTTAGCATTTCGCGGTGAGAAAATATGTCGCGTTACCCAAAAGGAGGTTTATATGCGTACCCGTTCGCTGAAAGAACGTTTTTATCATGCTGCAGGATTTGAAGTGCTGGCGATTCTCACTGTGGCTCCGCTGGCTGCCTGGATTATGGAAAAGCCGCTGTTTCAGATGGGCGCGCTGGCGATTATGCTGTCAACGGTCGCCATGCTGTGGAACATGATCTATAACACCGGTTTTGATCGCATCTGGCCGCCGCAGAAAACACGCGGCCTCGGTCTGCGTGCCATCCACGCGCTGGGCTTTGAAGGGGGCTTTATCGTTATCGGTTTGCCGATTGCCGCCTGGATGCTGAAGATCACGCTGCTGGAAGCCTTTATGCTGGAAGTGGCGTTCTTCCTGTTCTTCCTGCCCTATACCATGGCCTATAACTGGATGTGGGATAAATTGCGTCAGCGCTGGCTGACGCAAAAATCCTGCCAGGCATAAAACAACGGCGCCCTATCGGGCGCCGTTTTCAATTGTGCAGTGCGCGCGGCCAAATCCACGCCAGAATGGCTTGTGGGTAGCTCCGCTTCCTGGGTTTTTCCTGCGCTTTGTCGCGCTCCTGCACCTGTGCTTCCGTTAAATGCACGATACCGGTTGGCGCATAGTCGGCGATTTTCAGCGGTGAGTGTGCGGTGACATAAGCACGCAGCACATCCGCATCACGCTGGCCGGTATTGCTAAAGCCGGCATGCGCCTCGATGTTGGGATAACCATCGCCCCCGCTGGCATTAAAGCTGTTAGTCGCCATGCGATAGGTTTTGTCCTTTTGCAGCGGCTCGCCATTGATCTTCACCTCACTCACCGCTTTGCCATCCGCCACCAGACTGATATTGCTGAACTGCGCGAAACCACCGGAGTTGGTTTTGATATTGGCAACCGTGGCAAGATACTTCAGCAATTCGTCTCCGGTCAGCGTGACTGACACCACCTGATTACCAAACGGCTGCACCTGCAACAAATCGCGCCAACTCAGCTTGCCTGCGGCCAGCGAAGTGCGAATGCCACCGCCACTGATCACCGCGAAATCCGCTTTAGTCGCTGCCATTTGCGCGCGCAGAATCAGCTGCCCAAGATTGGTTTGTTCAAAGCGCACCTTATCGCGCTCACCGACGAACACGCCATCACTGCTGCCAACCGTGACGTCGAGTTTCTTTGCCGCGCGCAGTTGATACGGCGTCAGTAGTTTCATCATCGCGCTGTTAGGTGGGATCTCTTCCTGCCACGTGAGCCAGGAGACGCTGCCATCCAGATTTTTCACTTCATGCTTGAGATTAACCGGGATCAGCTGATAGCTGTCCAGCGTCAATTCGCCATTGCGGAAGGTGAAATCGCCGCGCCCGACATATTTGCCCCACTCTTTCGCCTGCATGATCCACACGCCATTTTGGCGATCGGGCTGGCAAGGCTGGCCGGGCTGATAATCTTTCACACTGACGTTATCTTTTTCCATGCACACCGCATCCTGCGAGTGGCCGCCGATGATCACATTGATAGTGCCCGGCGGCAGGCTGCGCGCCAGTTCCACATCACCCGGCGCGTTGCTGCCGTGCTGTCCATCGTCGTAATGGCCCATGTGCGTCAGCGCCACGATCACATCGGGTTTCTCGCTGGCACGCAGTTCCGCCACCGCTTTTTCTGTCTCTTTCACCGGATCGCGGATGTCGATATTAGCGATATTTTCCGGATTGGAAATTTTCAGGGTATCGGTGGTGGTCAGACCGATCACTGCGATCTTCAGCCCCATGCGATTAAAGATCGCCCACGGCTTAAACAGACGCTGGTCGGTACCCTTTTGATAGATATTGGCAGAGAGGAAGGGAAATTTGGCCCACTTCTGTTGCTGTTGCAGCACGCTGAGCGGCTTATCGAATTCGTGATTGCCGAGCGCCATGGCATCGTAGCCGATGAGGTTCATGCCGCGAATATCGGGTTCGGCATTGAGCAGATCCGATTCCGGCACGCCGGTATTCACGTCTCCGGCGGAAAGGATCAAGGCACCGCCGCCTTTGGCCTGCACATCATAACGCTGTTTATCCATCAGCGTTTTCTGCGCCGCCAGACCGTATTCGCCCTGCGCATTAGTCCAGTAGCGACCGTGATGATCGTTGGTGTGCAGGATACTGAATCGATAACTGCGATCCGTCTGCCATGCCTGCGCCAACATCGGCAGCAACAGCATGATCAGCGCCAGCCAGCGCCCTCTCCGCGGGAATAACAACAAAGCCGATCTCCTTATTCTGCGTCTTTCCACTTTGCCGTGGACTTAATGTGCTTTATCACCCTTCTGTGTCGCACAGATGGCACTTTAACTCAAGACAAAAGGCTTATAGAGTCATGCGGGTAGTAACAAATTGATAACGATAACCGCACTCTTCAGGATTTTTATGGCAAGTGACATCGCAACCCCGGCACGCGCACCGGGACGGACCGCTTTTGGCATTTTAGGTGCCATCAGCCTCGCGCATCTGCTCAACGATATGCTGCAATCGCTGCTGCTGGCGATCTACCCGATGCTGCAAAAAGATTTTAGCCTTAACTTCGTCCAGATAGGTCTGATAACGCTGACCTTTCAGGTTACCGCTTCGCTGCTGCAACCAATCATCGGTCATTACACCGACAAATACCCAAAACCCTGGTCGTTGCCGGTCGGGATGGGCTTTACACTGTGTGGTCTGGTGCTGCTGACGTTCTCCAGCACCTATCCGCAGGTGCTGCTCGCTGCCGCGCTGGTGGGCAGCGGTTCCTCGGTGTTTCATCCGGAATCTTCGCGCGTGGCGCGTATGGCCTCCGGTGGACGTCATGGTTTGGCTCAATCACTGTTCCAGGTGGGCGGTAACTTTGGTAGCGCGCTAGGCCCGCTGTTGGCAGCGATGATCGTTGCCCCTTACGGCAAAGGGCATCTTGCCTGGTTCGTGCTGGCGGCATTGCTCGGCATTATCGTGCTGCTGCAGGTCAGCCGCTGGTATAGCCACCAGCAGCGCGCCAGTAAGGCAAAGGCAACGATTGCGCCGGTTAACCCGCTGCCGCGTAAGAAAGTGGCACTGGCGATCAGCATTTTGCTGCTGCTGATCTTCTCTAAATACTTCTATCTCACCAGCCTGAGCAGTTACTACACCTTCTATTTAATCCAGAAATTCGGACTTTCTGTTCAGGCCTCGCAATTCCATCTGTTTGCCTTCCTCGGCGCGGTGGCTGCGGGCACCATCATTGGCGGGCCGATTGGCGATAAAATCGGCCGTAAATACGTGATTTGGGTATCGATTCTTGGCGTTGCGCCCTTCACCTTGCTGTTGCCGCACGCCAACTTAATGTGGACCAGCGTGTTGAGCGTGATCATCGGCTTGATTCTCGCCTCGGCGTTTTCTGCCATTTTGGTGTATGCGCAGGAGCTGATGCCAGGGCGTATTGGTATGGTTTCCGGGCTATTTTTCGGTTTTGCCTTTGGTATGGGTGGGCTCGGTGCCGCCGTGTTGGGCGTAGTGGCAGACCACACCAGCATCGAGTGGGTATATCAAATCTGTGCCTGGCTACCTTTGATCGGCCTATTGACCGCTTTCCTGCCTGATAACCGTCACGCCTAAGCCGCTTTAGGGGGGCAACGCTTTTTCCTCGCCCCCCTACATTCTGCGGAAAACCTGCCGATAGAGTGAGATAACTGAGGAAAATGCCGCTTCAGCTGCGTTTTCTTCTTAATTTTTCAATTTTTTCGCTTTTCACCGCTCAAATGTTTAAACGTGGTTAGCGAATGTGCATTACACTAGGTTGTTACAAGCGGATACATTTGCATACAAGGAGACAGGCATGCATCACACCACACCGTTGATCACCACCATTGTCGGGGGCCTGGTCCTCGCCTTTCTCCTGGGTATGATTGCCAACCGCCTGCGAATCTCCCCGTTGGTCGGTTATCTGCTTGCTGGCGTGCTCGCCGGTCCCTTTACCCCTGGCTTTGTCGCTGATACCAATCTCGCACCTGAGTTAGCAGAGCTCGGCGTTATCCTGCTGATGTTTGGCGTGGGTTTGCACTTCTCGCTGAAGGATTTGATGTCGGTAAAGTCGATCGCCATTCCCGGCGCCATCGCGCAAATCGCGGTGGCCACGCTGCTGGGAATGGGGCTGTCGTGGGCGATGGGCTGGTCGTGGATGACCGGTCTGGTGTTTGGCCTCTGTCTTTCCACCGCCAGTACCGTGGTGTTACTGCGCGCGCTGGAAGAGCGTCAACTGATTGATAGTCAGCGGGGGCAGATTGCCATCGGCTGGCTGATTGTTGAAGATCTTGTGATGGTCCTGACGCTGGTACTGCTGCCCGCCATTGCCGGCATGCTGGAAGAAGGCAACGCCAGCCCCTCTCTACTGTTCTGGGACCTGATGCTGACCATCGGCAAAGTCGTCGCCTTTATGGTGCTGATGATGGTGGTGGGCCGTCGGGTCGTGCCGTGGATTCTGGCAAAAAGTGCCGCAACCGGATCGCGCGAACTGTTCACCTTATCCGTACTGGCCCTGGCGCTGGGTATCGCTTTCGGTGCGGTTGAATTCTTCGATGTCTCCTTCGCACTCGGCGCCTTCTTTGCCGGTATGGTGCTTAACGAATCCGAACTCAGCCACCGCGCCGCTCACGATACTCTCCCGCTGCGCGATGCCTTCGCCGTACTGTTCTTTGTCTCGGTCGGCATGCTGTTTGACCCAATGATTTTGATTGAGCAGCCGCTGGCGGTGTTAGGCGCACTGGCGATCATCGTATTGGGCAAATCCATCGCCGCCTGGCTGCTGGTGACGCTGCTCGGCCACTCACGCCGTACCGCCATGACCATTTCGGTGAGCCTGGCGCAGATTGGTGAGTTCGCCTTTATCCTTGCCGGTTTGGGCATTTCACTCGGCATGCTAAGTGATGAAGGACGCAATCTGGTGCTGGCGGCGGCGATCCTCTCCATCATGCTCAACCCGATTCTGTTTACTCTGCTTGAGCGCTACCTCGATAAGACCGAAACCATCGAAGAGCAGACGCTGGAAGAAGCGATTGAAGAAGAGAAGCAGATTCCGCTGGATATCTGCAATCACGCGGTGATCGTTGGCTATGGCCGCGTCGGCAGCTTGCTGGGTCAGCAGCTGATGGAGGCCGATGTGCCGCTGGTGGTGGTGGAAAATTCCCGTCCGCGCGTCGAAGCGCTGCGTGAGCAAGGGATCAAAGCGGTGCTGGGTAATGCGGCACGCGTTGATACCATGGAATTAGCCCGTCTTGATTGCGCTCGCTGGCTGCTGCTGACCATTCCAAACGGTTACGAGGCCGGTGAGATTGTCACTGCCGCGCGTGAAAAGCGCCCGGATATCGAAATTATTGCCCGCGCGCATTACGACGATGAAGTGAATTACATCATGGAGCGCGGTGCGAATCGCGTGGTGATGGGCGAGCGTGAGATCGCCAACAGCATGCTGAATGTCCTGCAGGAAGAGATCGCGCAGAACCCAATTGTGCGGGAGTGCCCGATTTAACGACGTGCGGTGATGGGCCAGGTCGCCATTAATGGCGACCCTACGGAATTGAGATCTATCAATCAGTTAGCGCATCGATTTAGCAGTCATAGCTGAACAAATGCGCATCAATCTGCCCAACTTTGCGCATAGATTTCGCAGGCATAGAGGAACGGATGCGCACCAATCCTCCCAACTTTGCGCATCGATTTCGCAGGCATAGCGGAACGGATGCGCATCATCGGTTTACGCTTACCTGTCCCAGTACGACTCCTCTAAACTGTCTTCCCGCTCAGGCAGCCCGCGCATCAGACGCGGTGAATGCTGATTCAGCACCTGATAACTCACCCGGTTGGCATACTTACACACCTGCGCTAGCGACGAATAGGTGAGATAACCGCGTGCGTGTTTGCTGGAGTTCGGTACTTTCTGACGGTGGAAATTATTGGCGGTGATATCATGCAGCAGCGCGGCTAAAGCACCATCGCCTGCACCGTTGGTGTTCATGATCTTCTCAGGGCCGCCCATATAAGGCGCGATGTGCGAGAAAATGCGCAGCGGCTGCTGGCAATCCTGATGGCGCATAGCGCGGCTGAACTCGTATTGGTTGAATTCGGCTATCGCGCCCGGCAGCAGCGGATGATTGGTTTTGCGCTTGAACGCCTCTTCCGTGAAGCCAGCCATGTACAAACCGGTGGGACCGGCGGTGCACAGCACCAGGTCCACCCAGTCGAGCGCAATATTCGAGGCCAGCAGCGGATCCTGCTCACCCGTCAGCGCAAAGGCCTCTTCTTCGTTCATCGCCACGATCGACACATGATCGCGCAGGAAATCACGCCAGAACTGCGGATCGTCCTGAATCACGTATTTAGTGCCTAACGTCAACACCACCGGCACGTTATGTTTTTTCGCGTAGTCGATGGCACGCAGCGTGGCTTCCGGCATCGGTTCACCGGGTTGGCAGCGCACCAGATAGGAAGTCAGCACCAACGCCGACGCCCCGGCAATGACCTCTTCCGGAATGCTGTCAGCCTGCAGTTGGTTCATCAAGCCTGGGCTGATGGCAAAGGTGCGTTCACCCTGCTCACCAATCAGGGTGAAGCAGCGACCAATCGCACCATCAACGCCCTGCAGGAAGTTGAGATCCATACGGCTGGAGGTGTTGCACAAATAACGATAGGCATAACCGCCAATCTGGATGTTGTTGCACATCACGCCGAGCAATACTGAACGGTCATCGGCCAGCACGGAGTAGTTGTGCAGGGTATTACCGATGGTGCCGCCGGCAAATTGATGGCTGATCAGCGCATCATGCATCAGCTCGTTATACAGGGCCTCTGCGGTGGCATCGTCGATCACCAGCGAGTGACCGGCGCTCAGCCCGTAGCGTTGCAGAAAGTCATCATCAACTTTGGCTTCAATATCCACCAGCGTCTGGTCGATACCCACCACCCAACTGCCCTCTTCCTGCTCCTGCTGGGTTGCCTGCAGCAGCGGATCGCGCGCGTTAACGGGAAAATAGTGTTTGGATTTGCGTTTGCCGGGAAATTTCATCGTGGCTGCCGTAAGGGAAATCTGGCAGAGAATGATATCACACTCTCTGCCAGCACTT
This sequence comes from Pantoea sp. SM3, assembly GCF_000963995.1. NCBI lineage: Bacteria > Pseudomonadati > Pseudomonadota > Gammaproteobacteria > Enterobacterales > Erwiniaceae > Pantoea > Pantoea sp. SM3. Next base: position 22,023 of record NZ_JZRD01000036.1, on the reverse strand, counting down.
TATCGGCGTGCGTTGACCAGCTGAACCATCATCTCGATGTGCTCGTCATCGGCGTTGAGCGCCGGAATGTATTCAAACTTCTCGCCACCGGCGTGCAGGAAGAACTCACAGTTCTGCTCGCTGATCTCTTCCAGGGTTTCCAGACAGTCAGCGGAGAAGCCAGGGCTCATCACCTGCACATGCTTGATGCCTTTGGCCGGTAAACCTTGCATGGTTTCGTCGGTGTACGGCGTCAACCACGGCTCGCGACCAAAGCGTGACTGGAAGGTCATCATGATTTTGTGCGGCGCGATGCCCAACGCGGCAGCCAGCGCCTCGGTGGTGTCTTTGCAGCGCTGCGGATAATCATCACCTTCGTCGGCAAAACGCTGCGGGATGCCATGATAGGAGAGCACCAGCAGATCCGGTTCGCCATGCTGCGCAAATGAACGCTCAACGGAGGCTTTCAGAGCCGCAATATAAGCCGGATGCTCAGCATAATCGCGGATAAAAGCGACTTCCGGCAAGGAGCGCAACGGTTTGAAGCTGGCGGATAATCCATCCCACACGGCGGCGACCGTTGAGCACGAGAACTGCGGGTAGAGCGGCAGCACAATCAGTTTGGTGACACCCTGATCCAGCAAACGCTGTACCGCCCCGTCGAGGCTCGGCTGGCCGTAGCTCATGCCCAGCTCAACCGGCATATCCACGCGCTGCGCCAGCGCATCGCGCTGCTGCTTGCTGAACACCATCAGCGGAGAGCCTTCTTTCATCCACACCGAGGCGTACAGCTTCGACACGCGCGGCGAACGGAACGGCAAAATGGCGAAATTGAGAATCGGCCACCATAACCAACGCGGTGTATCCACCACGCGCGGGTCGCCAAGGAACTGTTTCAGATAGCGCTTAACGGCAGGTGTTGTAGGCGCATCGGGTGTGCCTAAGTTGACCAGCAAAACCCCAGGCTTTTCTTGCCTCATTGGTATTTCCTTGATGTCAAAACGAATGGATCAAAATCAGGGGGAAATTGTAGCGGAAATCGTGGGAGGGGAAAGCAATTGCTGCAAAAGGGCCGGACAACCGGCCCTTAATAGCACAACCCTAAATAATTCAAATGGCAGGAAGGCGGCAAACGAGAGACAAATCGACTTGTCGATTTGAACAGCGCTTGTGCTGGCCCGCAGGGTAAACCTCCTTGAGGAGGTTCATCATCCCGATGCGCTGACTCAAGTCAGTGAATCGGGTGAACGAGAGCAGCTAACGCCCCTGCACATTGAAGTAGGACGGGTTAACCGAGAATGCCGGCCAGTTGCGTGCTCACTTCAGCTACCTTACGGGTGCCGTCGATCTTGTGATACTGGGTGTTACCGGCTTCCGCTTCTTTGCTGTAGTAAGCAATCAGCGGTGCAGTCAGCTGATGGTATTCCACCAGACGCTTACGCACGGTTTCTTCCTGATCGTCTTTACGCGTGGTCAGCTCTTCGCCGGTCACGTCATCTTTACCGTCCACTTTTGGCGGATTGTAGGTGACGTGATACACGCGGCCAGACGGCGCATGCACGCGACGGCCAACAATACGATCCACAATCAGTTCATCCGGTACGGCAAACTCCAGCACGAAGTCCACATTGATGCCCGCGTCTTTCATGGCGTCAGCTTGTGGGATAGTGCGCGGGAAGCCATCGAGCAGGAAACCGTTTTTGCAGTCTTCCTGCGCGATACGCTCTTTCACCAGCGCAATCACCAGTTCGTCTGTTACCAGTTTACCGGCATCCATGATGGCTTTCGCCTGTTGGCCCAGTTCGGTGCCTGCTTTAACTGCCGCACGCAACATATCACCAGTGGAGATTTGCGGAATACCGTATTTCTCCATGATGAATTGAGCCTGAGTGCCTTTACCTGCGCCCGGTGCCCCGAGCAGAATAATACGCATTGCGTAATTCCCCTTGCGAATCGCATTGATCAATCTGAGAAGGCCAAGAACATACCATTATGACCCGCGCACCACAAGGAAACGGGCGCGCTTCCGGTGAAAGCTTTACTTTGACTGGCTTTAGCGCAGAACACCAGCAGAGTGCCCGTTTTTAAGAATCACGGCTAACGTTTAACACCTCTTTCAGACGTCTTTTCAGTATTGGCGTGACGTTTTGATTTTTGTTCACGCTACCGCGCACGTTGGCATGCAGGCGTAAACGATGGTGAGCGGAAAGCAGATGCATATCCTGCGGCACGTCGCGTAAGGTAAAACTGACTGGCAGCGGGAACAGGGCGAACGGTAAGCCGTGCTGCTGAATCGATTGCAGCTGAACCGGGGCATCAAGCGTAATATTATCCACGCTAGCGATATTAAACGGTCGCCAGTCGCTGTTTTCCATTATTTTTAAGGTTTGCTCCAGCGACGTCCCAAACGCCAGTCCCTGCTCAAATAAGCGCAATTCACTGCGCACCAGCGTGCTGAAATCGCAGGTTTTCAACGCAATCAACACCAGGTCACTGCTTAACGCCGCATGACGATCGAGCCGCGCCACAAACAATCGCGCATCGCTGATTAATCGTTTATGCAACAGGGTGGCAAAGGATTCCGAAGCGTCGGTCACGCCCTGACTTTGACACTCTGCCAGCGGGCGCACCCGCCCCTGCTGCATGTCGACATGCTCAACCAGTGCAATGTTACCGGCCATCATCGGCACCGCGGGTAACACACTCAGTTCACTGACCGGATATTGCGAAGCGTAACGCGTTTGATTGCGCGCCTGTTCCTGACGTAAAAACAGCTGTGAGAGCAGCACCCGCGAAATATGCAAAGAAGGTGCAAAGAAGAGGTCGTAATTTTCCAGCCGATAGTGACGTGATAGCAAGCCGCGAAGTCGATCGCGCGCTGCCGCCGCCCTGGCAGAAGCATGTTGATGATCCATCGCGTAAGATTTCTCTAATTATAAAGATGCTGTGTGTGTCGCAGATTGAGGGGGGAACATTAGCCGCGTTAAACACAGACAACGCCATCCGTCAACCCGCCATAATCTGGGGGAAAGGTTAGGCCAATGCGGCTGGACATTAAAATGATATAAACTGACAATCCCTGTTAGGTTTTTACACAGGGGATGAGTATGACCGCGCTTCCGTCGTTACGTGCACTGCACTATTTTCATCAGGCAGCACTGCATAGCAGTTTTAGCGTGGCGGCCGAGCGTCTTCATGTGACTCACAGCGCCATTAGCCATCAGATTCGACAGCTGGAAAGCTGGATGGGAAAGCCCTTATTCGTCCGCACCAATGGACGCGTCAAATTAACCTCACACGGCGAGCGCTTGCTGGTGAGTTGTCAGAAGGCGTTTAGCGAACTCTCCACCACCTGCGAAAGCATTCGCACCGGCATGCGTCATCACCTCAGCGTCTCTTGCGCGCCCAGTTTTCTCTCGCAATGGCTGATTCCACGTATTAGCAGTTTTTATCAACGCTATCCCGATATTGAAGTGCAGTTTCAGCCGCTGGTGGAGATCGACCAGTTGCGCAGTGAACACACCGATGTGCTGATTCTCAGCTATGAGCAGTCACCGGATGAGGATATTGATGCCACGCTGATCAGCGATGACTACATCGGCCCACTATGCGCGCCTCAGTATGCCGCGCGTTTTCACAATGAGCAGGATTTAGCGTCATTGCCGCTGCTGCATGCCGACACGCGGCTGCATGCCTGGGCTGAGTGGGCAAAAACCAGCGGTGCGCGCGGAAATTACTGGGTCGGTAAGCATTTCGATAACCTTACCCTTGGCATTCAGGCGGCGAGAAACGGCCTGGGCGTGATCATGGCTCCGCGTTTACTGGTCAGGCAGGAGTTGAGCGACGGTACGCTGATCGCCCCATTGGGATTTGTGCGTGTGGACCGCGCCACCTGGATGATGACGAAAATGTCACGTCAGCATGATGCGGAGATTACGTTGTTCCGGGATTGGCTGCGCGATCAGGCGCTGCATTAAAAGAAAGGTCGGCATTCAATGCCGACCTTTTTTGTCTCCTGCCAACCCTACCGCCGGTCTCAATGCCAATCGGCGCGGGCGCTGAATGGCTTACGCCGTCAGCAACTGGTTCATACGACGGATAAACTGGTTGGGATCGTCCAGCGTGCCGCGCTCAGCCAGCAGCGCCTGATCCAGCAGCAGCTCAACCCATTCAGCAAAGTGCGCTTCGTCGTGGGTATTCGCCACGCGTTTCACCAGCGTATGCTCCGGATTGATTTCGAAGATGTACTTCACATCCGGAACGTCCTGGCCCGCAGCAGCAAACAGTTTCGCCATCTGCGTGGTCATTTCGTTCGCATCGGTGGTGACAATCGCTGGGGTGTCGGTCAGACGATGGGTCAGACGCACCTCTTTCACACGCTCGCCCAGCAGCGTTTTCACGCGCTCAACAAACGGCTCCAGCGCTTTTTCCGCTTCCTTCTGCTCTTCCGTTTCTTCATCCGCCAGCTTACTCAGCGACTCATCCGCTTTGCTCACTGACTGGAAGGTTTTGCCGTCGAACTCGGTCAGGTAGCTCATCATCCACTCGTCGATACGATCGGACAGCAGCAGCACCTCGATACCTTTTTTGCGGAACAGTTCCAGATGCGGGCTGCTCTTCGCGGCGGCATAGCTGTCAGCAGTGATGTAGTAAATCTTATCCTGCCCTTCCACCATACGGCTCAGGTAATCGTCCAGCGAAATGGTCTGCTCAGCGCCTTCACTCTGGGTGGTGGCAAAGCGCAACAGCTTAGCAATCGCCTGCTGATTGGCGTTATCTTCCGCCGGGCCTTCTTTCAGGACCAGACCAAACTCTTTCCAGAACTGCTGATATTTCTCCGCGTCGTCCTTCGCCAGTTTTTCCAGCATCTGCAGGCTACGCTTGGTCAGCGCGGCACGCAGGCTCTGGGTCACACGGCTGTCCTGCAGGATTTCACGCGAGACGTTCAGTGGCAGATCGTTGGAGTCTATCAGGCCACGTACGAAGCGCAGGTAGTTCGGCATGAACTGCTCGGCGTCGTCCATGATGAACACGCGCTGCACATACAGTTTCAGGCCGTGTTTGCTGTCGCGGTTGAACATGTCGAAGGGCGCACGCTGCGGGATATACAGCAAGCTGGTGTACTCCTGCTTACCTTCCACACGGTTGTGGCTCCAGATCGCCGGATCGCTGTAATCATGGGCGATGTGTTTGTAGAACTCGTTGTACTCGTCGTCGCTGATTTCAGACTTGTTGCGCGTCCACAGTGCCTGGGCTTTGTTGATCTTCTCCCAGCTGGTGGTATCGCTCTCTTCGTCTTTGGTTTCAATCTCAACCGGCAGCGCAATGTGATCGGAGTATTTGCTGATGACGTTGCGTACACGCCACGCGTCGAGGAAATCATCTTCGCCTTCGCGGAAGTGCAGCGTGATCTCGGTACCGCGATCGGCTTTCTCGATTTCGGCGAGGGTGTATTCACCCTCGCCTGCGGATTCCCAGAACACCGCTTCGTCGGCCTTAGCGCCGGCCGCGCGAGTGCGCACGGTGACTTTATCGGCAACGATGAACGCTGAGTAGAACCCCACACCAAACTGACCGATCAGTTGGCTGTCTTTTGCCTGGTCAGAACCCATGGACTCGAGGAAGGATTTGGTGCCGGATTTCGCGATAGTGCCGAGGTTCTCAATCACTTCGTCGCGACGCATACCGATACCGTTGTCGCTCAAGGTCAGCGTACGATTGTCCTTATCGACCGAGATACGCACGCGCAGGTCGCCATCGCCTTCATACAGATCCGGCGTGGACAGTGCGCGGAAACGCAGTTTGTCAGCGGCATCAGAGGCGTTGGAGATCAGCTCACGCAGGAAAATCTCTTTGTTTGAATAGAGAGAGTGAATCATCAGGTGCAGAAGTTGTTTTACCTCTGACTGGAAGCCACGCGTCTCTTGTCCTTTCATGGTCATTGCTACCTCAACTAAATGGGGGTTGATCATAGGTTGAGAGAGAAATGGGGATGATGCTGAGGATTTCAAGCCGATGTCGGTGAAGACATCGGCAAGTGATTAGAATTTAATCTTGTGGCGTCCGGCAAGTGAGTGCGACAGCGTGGTGCCATCGACCATTTCCAGCTCACCGCCGACCGGTACACCGTGCGCGATGCGGCTGGCATCGACGCCATATTGCCCGCACAGTTCAGCGATGTAGTTGGCCGTGGCTTCACCTTCCACCGTCGGGTTGGTGGCGAGGATCACTTCGGTCAGCGTTTCACGCTCCAGGCGCTGCTCTAACCGATCCAGACCGATATCCTGCGGGCCGATGCCATCCAGCGGTGACAAGTGGCCCATCAGCACAAAGTAGCGGCCGCCAAACTGGCCGGTTTGCTCAATGGCGTGGATATCGGCAGGACTTTCCACTACGCAAATCTGGCCGTTTTGTTGACGGCGCGGATTGGCGCAGATGGTGCAAATTTCCTGCTCGGTGAAGGTGCGGCAATCGGCACAGTGGCCGATTTCCGACATCGCGCGGGTCAAAGCCTGCGCCAGACGCATACCACCGCTACGATCGCGCTGTAACAGCTGAAAAGCCATGCGCTGCGCCGATTTCGGGCCCACGCCCGGCAGGCAGCGCAGCGACTCCATCAAAGATTCAAGCAGTGGACTGGTTTGCATCAGAACGGCATCTTGAAGCCAGGTGGCAGCTGCATACCAGAAGACACAGAAGCCATTTTCTCTTTCTGCGTTTCATCGATACGACGTGCTGCATCGTTGAAGGCTGCCGCGATCAGATCTTCCAGCATGTCTTTGTCGTCTTCCAGCAAGCTTGGATCGACTTCAACACGGCGGCAGTTATGTGCACCGTTGATGGTGACTTTGACCAGGCCAGCGCCTGATTCACCGGTCACTTCCAGCGCGGCAATCTCTTCCTGAACTTTGGCCATTTTGTCTTGCATCTGCTGGGCCTGTTTCATCAGGTTGCCCAATCCGCCTTTACCAAACATAGTCTTCTCTCTCTGCTGGGGCTGCGCGCCACTCACGCGCGACAGCGGGTGTTCAAACGGGTCGAATACTCTCTTCATCCAGATCGGCATCGAAGAATCGACGCAATGTCTGAATGTGAGTATCGCTTTCAATCGACTGGCGCGCCTGCACCAGTTTCTCTTCATAAATGGCCTGACGCCATTCCAGTGGCGTCAACACCGCAGGATTATCGTCTTCAACGATGGTCAGTTCAACCGTTTGTCCGGCTGCCTGACTGAGCGCTTCCGTCAGCGCCTGTTTTGCCGACGCTGAATTCAGGTGACGCTGACTGCTGCGCAAATGCAGCGTGACGGCGTTCTCGCCCACCTCTTTCCACGCGTTTAACGCCACCTGCTGCACCAGTTTTGGCAACGTCAGTGCGGCTATTTCGGCGGCCCACGCATCGCGCTGCTGGGCCTCTTCGGCCAGACGAAGCGCCAGCTCAGGCGTTTTCTCATGCTCCAGAGCGGAACGCAAGGCTTTTGGCGTTGCGATGGGCTCCGCTTTTACCTCAACCGTTTGCTGGGCTTTCCAGCGATAGGCTTCTGGCTTCGCGGGCGCTTTTACCGCGGGTTCCGATGCGCGCTGTTGCACGCGCTCGGTGACACTGGCAAGACGTTCCAGCGCCGGGTTCGCCGGCCGCGCGGGACGCGCTGCCGGCTCACTCTTTTTTGCTTTGCCGGCTCCCTGACGCAGTAACTGCGTTCGCGCCTGTAACAGCTGGCTGGTGGAGTCAGACAAATGTTCGGGCGCCGGTTGCATATCAGCGTAATCATCGGCCATCGGCGGTGCGTCCTGCATCGGCGGCGCCATTTGCGGCTGGGCTGCAGAAGTGGGGCGAGAGGCCGAAGAGGAGGCGGCGTGAGCTGAACCCGCTGGTGTTGCTGTCGCGGCAGCGTTGGCTGAAGTCACTGGCGTTGCTGACGCAGTAACCTGAGCGGAAGAGGCCGGCGCAGCAGCGCCTGCAGATGCAGCAGACGCTTGCGGTGCCGCCTGCGGAATCAGACTGGGCCTGGCAACCGGCTCAGCGATGGTCGCCTGTGGATGGAACGCCAGCGCGCGCAGCAGCGTCATCTCGACGCCGAGGCGACGATCCGGTGCCAGCGGCAGATCTTTACGTCCCATCAACAAAGTTTGGTAATAGAGCTGTACATCGGCGGGCGGTAACACGCGTGCCAAATCGCGCAGGCGCTGCGCCTGATTCACATCGTCCTCACCCAGCGAAGCCGGCAACAGTTGCACCATCGCCACGCGATGCAGTAAACGCAGCATTTCGACCAACAGCGCTTCCCACTCGACACCGCGTGATGCCGCCTGATTCAGCAGCGCCATCACCTGTTCACCCTGCCCCTCCACCAGCGCTTCAATCAGCGCCAGCGGCTGTTCGTCATCCAGTGTACCCAGCATTTGCGCCACGGTTTCACGCGTCACGCTGCCCTGCCCCATGGCAATCGCCTGGTCAGTGAGGCTTAGCGCATCACGCATACTGCCGTCAGCGGCGCGCGCCAGCAGATGCAGCGCTCGCGGCTCGGCGGCAATCTGCTCCTGCTGCAATATATGCACCAGCTGCTGCTGGATTTGTTCGACGTCGAGCGCTTTAAGATGGAACTGCAGGCAACGCGACAGAATGGTCACCGGCAGTTTTTGCGGATCGGTGGTTGCCAGCAGAAATTTGACGTGCGAAGGCGGCTCTTCCAGCGTTTTCAACAGCGCATTGAAGCTGTGACGCGAGAGCATGTGCACTTCATCGATCAGGTAAACCTTGAAGCGACCGCGCGCCGGAGCGTATTGCACGTTATCCAGCAAATCGCGCGTGTCTTCGACTTTAGTCCGTGACGCGGCATCAATCTCGATCAGATCGACAAAGCGTCCCTGCTCAATTTCACGGCAGTTATCACACTGACCACAAGGCGTAGAGGTGATGCCGGTTTCGCAGTTGAGGCCTTTCGCCAGCAAACGGGCGATCGAGGTTTTCCCTACGCCGCGCGTACCGGAAAAGAGATAAGCATGATGGATTCGTCCCAGTGACAACCCGTTGGCCAGCGCGGTCAGCACATGTTCCTGACCGACTACGTCAGCGAAAGCCTGGGGACGCCATTTTCGCGCAAGTACCTGATAGCTCATGTGGATTCAATCACTGGATTTTATTGAGTTGGCACAGCGGTGCGGCTAAGTGAACCGGGTTCCGCCACAAGAAAAAGGGGAAAAATGCAGCTTCGCAAACCCTGTGTATATGGGCAGTAGTCTAACAGCCACAACAGGATATGCCTATACCCGACATACTTCACGTTGCAGGTGCTGAATTTTAATCGCGCACTTGCAATGGCGGAACGATTTATCGAGCATTGATACAAGGGCACGGCGGCAGGGATGCGTAATGAAATGCGCCGCGATGGCTATTGCCTGCGGCGCACAGGCCTTAGTGGCCGGGGAAATTCACGAGGCTGTAGCAGTCAATGCCGATCGCCTTAAGGCGCGCTTCACCGCTCAGATCAAACAGGTTGATCACAAACGCAGCATCTTTCACTTCACCACCGGCACGGCGGATCAGTTTCACTGTGGCTTCCAGCGTTCCGCCGGTGGCCAGCAGATCGTCCACCACCAGCACCACATCGCCTGGCTTGATGGCATCTTTGTGCAGCTCCAGCGCATCAGAACCGTACTCCAGCTCATAGCTCTCGCTGTAGGTTTCACGCGGCAGCTTGCCGGGTTTGCGCACCGGGACAAAGCCTACGCCCAGACCCAGCGCCACAGGTGCACCAAACAGGAAGCCACGCGCTTCCGTACCCACCACTTTGGTGATGCCTTTGTCACGATAGCGCTCAACCAGAATGGCAATCGACGCGGCATACGCCTGCGGATCTTCCATTAAGCTGGTGACGTCACGGAACAGGATGCCCGGCTTAGGGTAGTCAGGGATGCTTTTGATGCTGTTTTTGATGAGTTCAAGCTGCTGAGCAGTTGCGGTCATAAGTGTTACGCCTGGAAAAATATCTAATACGCGCAGCATCCGACAGCGCCAATACCCGGAAACCGGGTTAAGCGAAGACGTTTAAAAGGGAAGCCACGCACGAAGATGCCCAAATCTATGCAAATACCCGGCTAAATGCAACCCTGCCGCGCTTAATCGCCGCTGTCATCCTTTTCTGCCACCACCGGAATGCGCCACATAAATAGCAGCAGCACGCACAACATGATGCCCAGCATGATGCGCACCCATAGCATGTTAACCAGATAGAGAGAGACGGCAAAGGTGATGACAATCAGCAACATGGCACGGCCTTTGGCGCCGGGCGGCATGGCGCGATGTTGCTGCCAGTGGCGAATGTAGCGGCCAAACGGCGAGCGCCACAGCAGCCAGTGGTGAAAACGCGGTGACGAACGGGCAAAACACCAGGCGGCCAGCAACACAAATGGCGTGGTCGGTAATAAAGGTAATACAATGCCCAGCGTGCCCAGCACAATCGCCAGCCAGCCAAGACACAGAAGAAAAATTCGTTGCATGCCTGATGCCTGATAAAATCGGAACTGCGCTACGTTAACACAGTCGGAATCAGAGTGATGCCCCAACCGCCCGCACATCAACGCCTGCTCGCCCTTGTCGATCAGTTACGACAGCAAATCTCGCAGCAACGCGATGGTGCCTGCCGACAGCCCCGTTTTGACGCCCAACTGTTCCGTTGCAAAGGCACGCGGCTCGCTGATTATCTCGCTGAGCTGGAACAGAATTTAACCCAGCTCAGCGCCGCTGACACCGACGTCATGCGCCGTCAGTGGCTGGCAGAGAAAGTGCTGGATCAGATTGCCGCCCTGCAACGCGAATGTCAGAGCCAGCAACTGCGCACCCAGCGTGAGCGTCCTCGCGTTGATCCGCGCCAGTCGAAGCGCGAAGAGTATCAGGGCTATGAAACGCGCTTGCTGGCGATGATCGAACAACGTGAGCAACATCTGGCGCGCGCCGAAACCCTCAGCGTGCAGCAGCAGTTGATCCGTGATATCGAAGTGCTGCATGAGCGGCTGGCACGCTGTCGCCATGCGATGCACAAACTGGAAATGTCAGGCCCGGCACGGTAATCACCGCCCACTTCCCTCATACTTCACATGGCCGGTGCGTTAGCTGCGCTCAATCCCCCATTTCTTACCTGAGTCAGCGCCTGCGGGTTCATTCCCTTGCCACTTGCCTGCACCTGAATTTATTTAGGGTATATACTCCCCTACGAATGAAGGAGGAAAATCATGACTCTTATTATGTGGATAGCGATTGGCGTGGTGGCTGGCTGCATCAAGCGCATGGTTTTTCCCGGTCGGCCGGGTGGGTTTGTTCCAACGCTGGTTCTGGCGGTGATTGGTGCGTTAATTGGGGGTTACATCGCCACCTATTTTACGACGGGTGATTTAGCGACGTTGCATCCCGCTGGCTTTGGAGTGGCACTGCTGGGCTCAATTTTGATGTTGCTGGTGGCGGCAAAATTACGTATTTAACAAGGAGAGATCATGTCACTGGAAACTGCATCCGATGAGATCAAACTGGCAGTGGATTTGATTCAACTGCTGGAAGAGAACCAGGTGCCGACCGCAACCGTGTTAGCCGCGCTGGCGATTGTCCAACGCGATTATCAGCAGAAACAGGCAGCAGAAGGCACCGATTAGCGCGCCCCAGACAAGGTCGGACTCAGCCGCAGCATATCCAAAAATGCATCGACCAGTTGCGGCGCCTCCGCTGCCAGATCAAACGCCTGCGGATTAAACAACCAGTTTTCCATCATGCCGTTGATATAACCGCACATCAGACGCGCCGACTGCAACGTGTTCAATCTCGCAGGTAACTGCCCGACTTCGATACACTCACGTAGCACCAATTCAATTCGGTCGTAACACTCAAGCAGTAAACTTTGACGCATATCCTGTAATGTCGACATTTCGCCAACGAATTCACATTTATGGAAGATAATCTCCATTAGTGCGCGTCTTTGAGGATCCTTTGCAGTGGCGTCAAGGATATAGATCAACATTGAACGAATAACAGAAAGTGGATCACCCGGGTATTTTGTCTGATACTCAAGTTCCACATCGTCAAGCCCAGCGTCACACCGAAGCCAGATTTCATGCAGAACATCGGCTTTATTTTTGAAATGCCAGTAGATAGCACCGCGCGTTACGCCGGCCGCTGTTGCGATATCTGCCAGGGATGTGGCAGCCACACCGTGTTCAGAGAAGTGTGCTAAAGCGGCATCCAGAATTTGGTTCCGCGTTTCAAGTGCTTGCGCTTTGGTTTTTCGTGCCATAGAGGACTTTTTTTACAAACTGGCAAGTTTACATACATTTGTGAATGTATGTACCATAGCACGACCCGTGTTTTAACGCAGCAATGGGTTTATCGGTTTGTGATCCATTGATCATTTGATATCGGACACTAGAGGTTTATTTATGAATAAAAACAGAGGATTAGCGCCTCTGGCGGCCGTCCTGATGCTTTCAGGCAGCTTTGTGTTAACAGGATGTGATGATAATAAATCCCAGCAAGCCGCCCAGCAGCAGCCCCCAGAAGTGGGTGTTGTGACGTTAAAAAACGAGCCTTTGAAAATTACCACCGAATTGCCAGGTCGTACTTCGGCATTTCGCGTGGCAGAAGTGCGCCCTCAGGTGTCAGGTATTATTCTGAAGCGTAATTTTGAGGAAGGTACGGATATCAAAGCAGGCGTTTCCCTGTATCAGATCGATCCGGCCACTTACCAGGCGGCTTATGATAGCGCCAAAGGCGATTTAGCACAGGCGCAAGCCAATGCACACGTCGCGCAGTTAACCATCAAGCGTTATAAGCCGCTGCTGGGTACCAAGTACATCAGTCAGCAGGACTATGACACCGCTGCGGCTACCGCTGCGCAGACGGCTGCTGCGGTTCAGGCGGCGCAAGCCAACGTGGAAACCGCACGCATCAATCTGGCTTATACCAAAGTCACTTCGCCGATCAGCGGCCGCATTGGTAAATCGTCAGTCACTGAAGGTGCTCTGGTCTCCAGCGGTCAAACCACTGCACTGGCGACCGTGCAACAGCTCGATCCAATGTATGTCGATGTCACCCAGTCCAGTGATGATTTCCTGCGTTTGCGCGCAGAACTGGAATCCGGTCAGCTGAAACAGAATGACGGCAAAGCCAACGTCACGCTGTTAATGCAAAACGGTAACGCATACACGCAGACAGGCACATTGGAATTCTCTGATGTGACTGTGGATGAAACCACCGGCTCTATAACGCTGCGCGCCATCTTCCCGAACCCGGACCACCGCCTGCTGCCAGGCATGTTTGTGCGTGCGCGTCTGGATGAGGGGACCAATCCAACCGCATTGCTGGTACCGCAACAGGGCGTAACCCGTACCCCAACCGGTCAGGCAACCGCGATGGTGGTTGGCGCAGATAATAAAGTGGAAGTCCGTAACATCACCGCTAATCAGGCATTTGGCGACAAATGGCTGGTAACGGATGGCCTGAAAGAGGGCGATCGCGTGATCACCGCCGGTCTTCAGCGTGCCAAGCCAGGTGCGCAGGTGACACCACAAGAAGTCAAAGATGATGCCAAAGCAGCACCGGAATCACAGTCTGCTAAAGCATCGTCCTAAACAGGAGCCACTGATACATGGCTAAGTTCTTTATCGATCGCCCCATTTTTGCCTGGGTGCTTGCCATCATCATTATGCTGGCGGGTACCCTTGCGATTATCAGTTTGCCGATTGAGCAATATCCCAATGTTGCGCCGCCGGCCGTTGAAATCCAGGCAACTTATCCGGGTGCTGATGCGAAAACGCTGCAGGATTCGGTAACCCAGGTTATCGAACAAAACATGAACGGCATCGATGGCCTGATGTACATGGCCTCGAGCAGTGACTCGTCCGGTACCCTGACCCTGACGCTGACCTTCCAGTCCGGTACTAACGCTGATATCGCGCAGGTACAGGTACAGAACAAGTTGCAGCTGGCGATGCCGCTACTGCCGCAGGAAGTTCAGCAACAAGGTATTCAGGTTAAAAAATCCTCCAGCAGCTTCCTGATGGTAGCGGGCTTTGTCAGTGATGACGGCAGCATGACGCAGAATGATATCTCTGACTATGTTGCTTCCAACATCAAAGACCCGATCAGCCGTACGCCTGGCGTCGGTGATACTCAGGTGTTTGGTGCGCAGTACGCGATGCGCATCTGGCTGGACCCACACAAACTGAACAACTACCAACTGACGCCGGTGGATGTGATCAGTGCGTTGGGCACCCAGAACACCCAGGTCGCCGCCGGTCAGTTGGGTGGCACACCGCCCGTCCCTGGCCAGCAGTTGAACGCCTCGATCATTGCGCAAACCCGTCTGACCAATACCGAAGAGTTCGGCAATATCATGCTGAAAGTGAACCAGGACGGCTCACAGGTGCGCTTGCGTGACGTGGCGAAGATTGAACTCGGTGGTGAAAACTACGAGATCATCGCCCGCTACAACGGCAAACCGGCTTCGGGTATCGGTGTGAAACTGGCAACCGGTGCGAATGCGCTGGATACCGCCAAAGCGGTGAAAGATGAGCTGGCCAAACTGCAGCCGTTCTTCCCGTCAGGCATGAAAACCGTTTACCCGTACGACACCACGCCGTTCGTTAAGATCTCGATCTTTGAAGTGGTGAAAACGCTGTTTGAAGCGATCGTGCTGGTGTTCCTGGTGATGTATCTGTTCCTGCAGAACTTCCGCGCGACCTTGATTCCAACCATCGCTGTTCCGGTCGTGCTGTTGGGTACCTTTGCCATCATCAGTGCATTCGGTTACTCGATAAACACGTTAACGATGTTCGGTATGGTGCTCGCCATCGGCCTGCTGGTGGATGACGCCATCGTGGTGGTGGAGAACGTTGAGCGTGTGATGGCGGAAGAAGGTTTACCGCCAAAAGAAGCGACGAAACGTTCGATGGAACAGATTCAGGGCGCGCTGGTCGGTATTGCCTTGGTGCTGTCTGCGGTATTTATTCCGATGGCCTTCTTCGGCGGCTCTACCGGGGTTATCTATCGTCAGTTCTCGATCACCATCGTTTCCGCGATGGCGCTGTCAGTGTTGGTGGCGTTGATTCTGACGCCGGCACTCTGTGCCACCATGCTGAAACCGATCAAGAAAGGCGAGCACGGTAAAACCACCGGCTTCTTTGGCTGGTTCAACCGTCTGTTCGACAAGAGCACCAACCACTACGTCGATAGCGTTGGTCACATCGTGCGTAGCACCGGTCGTTATCTGGTGATCTACCTGGTGATCGTGGTCGGTATGGCGTATCTGTTCCTGAAACTGCCCACCTCCTTCCTGCCGGAAGAGGATCAGGGTCTGTTACTGGCGCAGGCGCAGTTGCCAGCCGGTGCAACCCAGGAACGTACGCAGAAAGTGCTGGACCAGGTGACGGATTACTTCCTGAACAAAGAAAAAGACAGCGTTAACTCCGTATTTACTGTTAACGGCTTTGGCTTTGCGGGACGTGGTCAGAACACCGGTATTGCCTTCGTCAGCCTGAAACCGTGGGATGAGCGTGGCGATGCCAGCCTGAAAGTGCCCGCGATTGCCGGACGCGCGATGCAGGCGTTGGGTCAGATCAAAGATGCAATGGTCTTCCCGTTCAACCTGCCAGCGATTATTGAACTGGGTAACGCCACCGGCTTCGACTTCATGCTGACTGACCAGGGTAACCTGGGGCACGAGAAGTTGACCGCCGCGCGTAACCAGCTGTTTGGCATGATTGCCCAGCATCCGGATACGCTGGTGGGCGTGCGTCCAAACGGTATGGAAGATACACCGCAGTACAAACTGATCATCGATCAGGAGAAAGCGCAGGCACTGGGTGTGTCATTGTCTGACATCAACACCACGCTGGGCGCTGGCTGGGGTGGCTCTTACGTCAATGACTTCATCGACCGTGGTCGTGTGAAGAAGGTATACGTGATGGGCCAGGCTGACTCACGTATGTTGCCAGATGACATCAGTAAATGGTTCGTGCGTAACAGCTCAGGCACCATGGTTCCGTTCTCGGCCTTCTCTTCGGCGAAATGGCAGTATGGTTCACCGCGTCTGGAACGTTACAACGGCTTACCTTCAATGGAGATTCTGGGGCAGGCTGCTCCAGGTAAGAGCTCCGGTGATGCCATGAACCTGATGGAAGAGCTGGCGGGCAAACTGCCTGCGGGTATCGGCTACGACTGGACGGGTATGTCCTATCAGGAACGTCTGTCCGGTAACCAGGCCCCTGCCCTGTACGCCATCTCGCTGATTGTGGTGTTCCTGTGTCTGGCCGCGTTGTACGAGAGCTGGTCGATTCCGTTCTCCGTTATGCTGGTCGTTCCGTTGGGTGTGGTGGGTGCATTGATCTTTACCACCCTGCGCGGGCTCAGTAATGACGTCTACTTCGTGGTGGGGCTGCTGACAACCATTGGCTTGTCGGCGAAGAACGCCATACTGATCGTTGAATTCGCCAAGGATTTGATGGAGAAGGAAGGGAAAGGTTTGGTGGAATCAACACTGGAAGCGGCACGTATGCGTCTGCGTCCAATTCTGATGACCTCACTGGCCTTTATCCTCGGTGTTCTGCCGCTGGCCATCAGTACCGGTGCCGGTTCCGGCGCACAGAACGCCGTAGGTACCGGCGTAATGGGCGGCATGGTCACTGCAACCGCGTTGGCGATCTTCTTCGTGCCTGTGTTCTTTGTGGTGGTACGTCGCCGCTTTGGTAAAAACAAAGCGGAGATTGAGCAAGGCCATCCGGTCGAGCACAAACACTAAGTTGTCACCTGTTGAAAAGGCCGCGCAAGCGGCCTTTTTTATTGCCTGAACGCCGCCCTTCACCCGACCATTCAATACCCTTACTGCGATCGCGGTTGCAATCAATTCGCTGCAGGTTCATACTATTGTTATATTATAACATTACATGAGAGTGCAGCTATGAAAGCCAATATCCATCCTCAATACCGTCCCGTGGTGTTCCATGACACTTCTGTCGATGAGTATTTCAAAATCGGTTCCACCATTAAAACCGAACGCACCATTGAGTTTGAAGGTGAAGTGCTGCCTTACGTGACGCTGGATGTCTCGTCTAAATCCCACGTCCACTACACCGGCAAGCAAAAAGATCTCACCAAAGAAGGCAGCGCCGCACGCTTCAACAAGCGTTTCGGCAGCTTCCTGACGCGCGGCAATTAATCAGGAGTTCACGCATGCAGGTTTTAAGTTCATTACGGTCTGCCAAGACCCGTCACAAGGATTGCAAAGTTGTGCGTCGTAAAGGTCGCATTTACGTGATCTGCAAAACGAATCCGCGCTTTAAGGCGGTTCAGGGAAGAAAAAAGAAAAGGTAGGAAAGTGTCGTGATAATTGGCCGGGATGCTCCCCGGCCTTTTTTTTTACTTCATGCTCTGCAACATAATATCGACGTTGTGCTTGAAGGCAGCAACATAAGTCGCAGCAGGTCCGTTCGCCTCGGACAACGCTTCTGGATAGAGTTCACCACCTGGCTGTGCGCCGGTTTCGCTGGCAATCTGTTTCACCAGACGCGGATCGGTCTGATTCTCCATGAAGTAAGTCTTGATGTGCTCGGCTTTCAACTGCTTGATAATCGATGCCACATCGCTGGCACTGGCTTCGGCTTCAGTGGAGAAACCGACTGGCGCAAGGAAACTCACACCATAACGCTGGCCAAAGTAACCAAAGGCATCATGGCTGGTCAGCACTTTACGCTTGCTCTTCGGCACCGCAGCAAACTCCGTTTTCGCCCAGCTATCCAGTTTCTCCAGCTGCTGAATATAGCTTTCACCGCTCTTGCGGATATCCGCCGCATCTTCTGGATCGGCTTTAATCAGCGCATTCATCACGTTGGTGGCATAAATCACGCCGTTGTGCATGCTGTTCCACGCGTGTGGGTCCGTCACGGTTTTGCCGTCTTCTTCCATTTTGCGCGTGTTGACGCCGTTGGAGGCGACCACAATCGTGCCTTTATAACCGGAGGCGCTGATCAGGCGATCCATCCACCCTTCCATCCCCAAACCACTCACAAATACCACATTGGCTTTAGCCAACGCCTGGCTATCCTGTGGCGTGGGTTCGAAGGTGTGGGGATCACCGTTAGGCTGCACCAGCGATTTCACGTTAACGTGATCGCCTCCGACTTGCTTAACGATATCGGCCAGCACGGTGAAACTCGCCACGACATCCACCGTTTTTGCCATAGTCAGCGGGCTAATAAACATGGCGCCAATCGCCAGGCTCAGCGGTAACTTCTTCATTCGTATCCCCTAATTGTATAGTTATCGACGGCGCAGCAGGCCGCCACACGGTCCTGTTAAAACAGAAAGCAAAAACAGTACGGCAGCACTCAGCACCACCGCCGGTCCAGCGGGCAGTGAGAAGTGCCAGGAAAGAATTAAACCGACCAGCGCGGCGATCATCGCTAGCAGCATGGCGATGCCGAGCATGCAGGCAAGATGGCGACTCCAGAAACGCGCGCTGGTCGCCGGTAACATCATCAATCCCACCGACATCAACGTGCCGAGCACCTGAAAACCCGCAACCAGATTCAGCACGACCAACATCAGGAAGATGCCGTGGACGATCGGCGCGCTCCACTTGCCTTGAGCACGCAGGAAATCCGGATCGAACGCATCGATCACCAGCGGGCGGAAAATCACTGCCAGCATCAGCAAAGTGAAAGCCGCGATGCCGCCCACTAGCAGGATGGCCGCGTTATCGACGGCCAGCAGTGAACCGAACAGAACGTGCAGCAGATCGACGCTCGATCCGCGCAATGACACCAGCGTCACGCCCAGCGCCAGCGAGCCGAGATAAAAGCCTGAGAAACTGGCGTCCTCTTTTAAGGGGGTGTAGCGACTGACGGCACCAGAAAGCAGCGCAACGGCTAATCCCGCAATCAGCCCGCCGATGCCCATCGCCACCAGCGATAAGCCGGAAACCAGATAGCCAATCGCCGCGCCAGGCAGCACCGCGTGGGAGAGCGCATCACCCACCAGACTCATACGACGCAGTGAAAGGAAAACACCCAGCGGCGTGGCGCTCAGCGCTAATGCCACACAAGCCACTAACGCGCGGCGCATAAAACCAAATTCGATAAACGGTTGAATCAATGTCACGAGGCCACCCTGCGCAGCAGTGGGGTTTGAGCGGAGTCAGCATCGTCGAGCGACAACACATCTTTGAAGTAACGCGCAACCAGTGGGCGATCGTGCAACACCACTAATAAGGTGGTGCCCGCCTGCTGCTGCTGCTCGAGGATTGACATCAACAGCGTGACGGTTTGCGTATCGATGCCATTAAAGGGTTCATCCAGCAGCCAGACTTTACTTTGCTGCAGCATCAGGCGCGCAAACAGCACACGTTGCAACTGGCCGCCGGAAAGCATAGAAGGCTGCGCATCGGCGAAATCACGCATCTGCACGGCATCCAGTGCGGCATCGATCTCCTGTCGCATCGCACGATTGATGCCACCAAACCAGCCGCAGCGCGGCCAGCATCCCATAGCAACCAGCTCATAAACGGTAAGCGGGAAACGAGTTTCTAACTCACTACGCTGCGGTAACCAGCCAAGCGACTTAGGCGAAATCTTTAATTCGCAAGTCCCTGCAATAGGTGGCAACAGACCGGCGATGGTTTTCAGTAGCGTGGATTTTCCGGTGCCGTTCGCGCCGATTAATGCCGTCATGCTGCCTGCCGCCAGTTCTCCGGTCACTATCGGCGTCACCGCTTGTCCCTGATAGCCGCCCTGCAAGCGATTGAAATGCATCATTTCTGCATTCCCCAATAGATAGCCAGCGCCAGGAACGCGATAAGCAACAGCGCGACCATTAAGCGACCGCTGAGTGAAAGGAGTAAACCACTGTGATTCATGGTGGGAGGCCAAATACGTTATAACATAACAATTATACTACCCGATTTCCCTGACGCGATGCCCGGGAGAAAGTGTTTCAAAAGTTAACCATTCGGCGCTTCCTCTGTGGCTATCACTGGATCTGAATCGATTGAGTGATAAATCCCATCGCAACGATTACGTATTCTGCACAGAGTTAACTTGCAATATTTGGCCAGAACCCCAATGATAGATTCATCCTCATTTTTTACCGGAAGCGAAATGCAGTCTATTATTCATTGTGATATTGCTGCGGATGAGGACGATTGCGAGAAGTTGCAGGCTATTATCCAGGGGAATATTCTCAAAATAGCCGAAGCCCTGGCAGGTGATTTACAGTGGTATTCTCAAAACGCGCAATTAGTTCCCGACAGTTTTAAGATTATTTCCATTCAACCGCACGACAACAATCGATTTAAAATGCTTTACGATTTTAAGTGGGATTTATTTAATCCTTGCCTGGATTTAAATGAAACATCTACCCAGCATGAAGAAGTTTTGTTCCAGATAGTACCGGGCGCACTGGTGTTTTCAGTGATAGACAATACCCGCCCCTCGCCAGCCGACGAATTGTAATATTTGGTAATCGAGGTGAGCAAAGCTAATGAATGTGGATTATATTTAAGGAGTCGCTGAATCCTTAATATTCGTGATCGCTTCCTGATAGCTTTTCCAAATCTCGCCGCGCTGCGGTCACTGTGCAAGCTCTGGAGGGGAAAAAGATGGACGAATACTCACCAAAACGGCATGATATTGCCCAGCTTAAATTCCTGTGTGAGAACCTGTTTGACGAAAGTATGGCGACACTGACTGACAGCCATCACGGCTGGGTGAATGACCCTACTGCGGAAAGCAATTTACAGCTCAACGATTTGATTGAGCATATCGCGTCTTTCACGATGAACTACAAAATTAAGCACGTTGAAGATGAAGCGCTGATTACGCAAATCGATGAATATCTTGACGATACCTTTATGCTGTTTAGCAGTTATGGAATCAATACTCAGGATCTTCAACGGTGGCAACGTTCAGCAAGACGCTTATTTAATCTGTTTGCCGAAGAGTGCGCTTTTCTCCAACAACCCAGCCATTCCTTTTAGCATCAGAGTGAGACCGGTTTATTTATGAGCAACCAAGCCTTAACCAAAACAGACTATTTGATGCGACTGCGTCGTTGTCGCTCAATTGATACCCTTGAACGGGTGATTGAAAAGAACAAGTACGAATTATCTGACAACGAGCTCGCGGTATTTTATTCTGCTGCCGATCATCGCCTTGCAGAACTGACGATGAATAAGCTTTACGATAAAGTACCGGTTTCTGTCTGGAAGTTCGTCCGCTAACTATTTTTATCCGCTGATCGTTACGCCCTCTTTTCACTTCAGGGAATGATTCACAGGCAAAGGAGTGCCAGCGTTTCGCTGTGTACTGATTTCTTGAGGATTTTTTCGGAGAGTAGAAATGGTGGAGGCCCTGCCAGCTACATCCCGGCACACGCGTCGCCTGCTGCGGCTGCTTCCTTCCGGACCTGACCGAGTTCACAAGTTAGCGTTGCGGGAGAACCAACAGGGCCCCCATTGACGAGCTCTTTTTCGAGAGCGCAGGCATTATCAAGTAACCCCCTGGCAATTGCAAGCGCAGGCCGGGTGACCGTTGTTTTCTTGAACAGCTCTCCAGTAAAACCCTGATTCTCCACCTCCTGGCATGCTAAAGTCGGCATTTAATCGCTGAATCAGGTGCGTGCATGAACGACACAAGCAATTTCTCCGAGCGCGTATGGCAAATCATTGCCGCGATCCCCAGAGGCAAAGTCACCACCTACGGCGATATCGCCCTGCTTGCCGGCTCACCGCGTGCCGCAAGACAAGTCGGCGGCGTATTACGTCGCTTACCCGAGGGCAGCAAACTGCCATGGTTTCGCGTCATCAATCGCCATGGCCGTATTTCTCTGCAAGGCGACGATCTCTTCCGCCAGCGAGATGCGCTGGAAGCCGAAGGCATCGAAGTCAGTGATGCCGGTGAGATTGAATTAGAGAAGTATCGCTGGAAGTACTAAGCGCACCCATGCTGAGGTGCGGGCAAGCAAACTGTGAAGTAAAGCGTCAAGCCAAAGATAAAAGTGACGAGCACTCTG
>NZ_JZRD01000035.1:0-26456 GCF_000963995.1 Pantoea sp. SM3 | reverse complement strand
CTGGCTGGTCACCTGGATAACTACATCCCAGAGCCAGTACGTGCAATCGACCTGCCGTTCCTGCTGCCAATCGAAGACGTATTCTCAATCTCTGGCCGTGGTACTGTTGTTACCGGTCGTGTTGAGCGCGGTATCGTGAAAGTAGGCGACGAAGTTGAAGTTGTTGGTCTGAAAGACACCGTTAAGTCTACCTGTACCGGCGTTGAAATGTTCCGCAAACTGCTGGACCAGGGTCAGGCAGGCGAGAACTGTGGTGTTCTGCTGCGTGGTATCAAGCGTGAAGATATCGAGCGTGGTCAGGTTCTGGCTAAGCCGGGCACCATCAAGCCACATACCCAGTTCACTTCAGAAGTTTACGTACTGTCTAAAGATGAAGGCGGCCGTCATACTCCGTTCTTCAAAGGCTACCGTCCTCAGTTCTACTTCCGTACTACTGACGTGACCGGTGACGTTCAACTGCCAGAAGGCGTTGAGATGGTAATGCCAGGCGATAACGTAAAAATGACCGTTACCTTGATCAAGCCAATCGCTATGGATCAGGGCCTGCGTTTCGCAATCCGTGAAGGCGGCCGTACTGTTGGTGCGGGTGTTGTTGCTGAAATTATCGCTTAATTGCGATAACATTTGACGCAATGCATATGGAAAGGGCATCATTTGATGCCCTTTTTGCACGCTGTTACATAGAACCTGGCTCATCAGTGATTTTCGATCATAATCATTGCTGAGACAGGCTCTGGTTTACGGCGTCGGATACCGAGTTACGCCCAAAAGCTCATTCGGTTTGGATGCCTCGCTCTGCGGGGCAGAATTGTTTCTGAATTATTGTGGCAGGTTGGTTTATGAGTGCGAATACCGAAGCTCAAGGGAGCGGGCGCGGCCTGGAAGCGATAAAGTGGGTTGCTGTCATCGCGTTGCTGTTAGTCGCCATCGTTGGCAACTATCTCTATCGCGACATTACGCTGCCTCTGCGCGCGCTGGCTGTCGTAGTACTGATCGCTGCGGCGGGCGGCATTGCGTTGCTGACTATTAAAGGCAAAGCGACCGTGGCTTTTGCTCGTGAAGCAAGAACTGAAATGCGTAAGGTCATTTGGCCGACTCGCCAGGAAACATTGCACACCACGTTAATCGTTGCCGCGGTCACTGCCGTGATGTCACTGATTTTGTGGGGGCTGGATGGAATTCTGGTCCGTCTGGTATCGTTTATCACTGGCCTGAGGTTCTGAGATGTCTGAAGCTCCAAAAAAACGCTGGTACGTCGTTCAGGCGTTTTCCGGTTTTGAAGCCCGCGTAGCGAAGTCGCTGCAAGAGCATATCAAACTGCACAACATGGAAGAACTGTTTGGCGAAGTCATGGTGCCGACTGAAGAAGTCGTTGAAATCCGTGGTGGCCAGCGCCGTAAAAGCGAACGTAAGTTCTTCCCTGGCTATGTGCTGGTGCAGATGGTGATGAATGACGCCAGCTGGCACTTAGTGCGTAGCGTACCACGTGTCATGGGCTTCATTGGCGGTACTTCTGACCGTCCTGCGCCGATTAGTGATAAAGAAGTCGATGCGATTATGAACCGCCTGCAGCAGGTGGGTGATAAGCCGCGTCCAAAAACGCTGTTCGAGCCAGGCGAGATGGTACGCGTCAACGACGGTCCATTTGCCGACTTCAACGGTGTGGTCGAAGAAGTGGATTACGAAAAGAGCCGCCTGAAGGTCTCTGTGTCCATCTTTGGCCGTGCAACACCAGTCGAACTCGACTTTGCTCAGGTGGAGAAAGGTTAACCCTTTTGTTCACTTTTTAGCTCTTGCGGAAGGCGCGAAATTTACCTATAATTTCGCGCCTTTTGTTTTTATGCGCTAGCAATAGCGCGTAAATCGTAATCACGGGGAGCCTGTTTTCAGGCGCTATAACCCATTTGAGGAATTATCATGGCTAAGAAAGTACAAGCCTACGTCAAGCTGCAAGTTGCAGCTGGTATGGCGAACCCAAGTCCACCTGTTGGTCCAGCACTGGGTCAGCAGGGTGTTAACATCATGGAATTCTGTAAAGCGTTCAACGCCAAAACAGAATCTCTGGAGAAAGGCCTGCCTACTCCAGTTGTTATCACTGTATACAGCGACCGTTCTTTCACCTTCGTTACCAAGACCCCTCCGGCTGCCGTACTGCTGAAAAAAGCAGCGGGCATCAAGTCTGGTTCTGGTAAGCCGAACAAAGACAAAGTCGGTAAAGTTTCTCGTGCTCAGGTACGTGAAATCGCAGAAACTAAAGCTGCGGACATGACTGGTGCTGACGTAGAAGCGATGACTCGCTCTATCGAAGGTACTGCACGTTCCATGGGCCTGGTAGTAGAGGATTAAGAAATGGCTAAGCTGACCAAGCGCATGAGCGTAATCCGTGACAAAGTTGATGCGACCAAGCAGTACGACATCGCTGAAGCTATTGCTCTGCTGAAAGAACTGGCAACTGCTAAGTTCGTTGAGAGCGTTGACGTTGCTGTTAACCTCGGCATCGATGCACGTAAATCAGATCAGAACGTTCGCGGCGCGACTGTTCTGCCACACGGTACTGGTCGTTCAGTACGTGTTGCTGTATTTACCCAAGGCGCAAACGCAGAAGCTGCTAAAGCAGCTGGCGCTGAGCTGGTAGGTATGGAAGATCTGGCTGACCAGATCAAAAAAGGCGAAATGAACTTTGACGTTGTTATTGCATCTCCAGATGCAATGCGCGTTGTTGGCCAGTTGGGCCAGGTTCTGGGTCCACGCGGCCTGATGCCAAACCCGAAAGTTGGTACTGTAACTCCTAACGTTGCTGAAGCAGTGAAAAACGCTAAAGCTGGTCAGGTTCGTTATCGTAACGACAAAAACGGCATCATCCACACTACCATTGGTAAAGTGGACTTCGACGCTGACAAACTGAAAGAAAACCTGGAATCTCTGCTGGTTGCGCTGAAAAAAGCGAAACCTTCACAGGCTAAAGGCGTGTACATCAAGAAAGTTAGCATCTCTACCACCATGGGCGCCGGCGTTGCCGTCGACCAGGCTGGTCTGAGCGCAGCAGCAAACTAATTGCTGCTTGAAACGGGCGAAAAATTCATCTAGAATCTTACGCCCGTTGTTCTGATTGAGCATTCAATTCAGAACCCAGATTCAAAGTTGCTGAATGTATAAGCCTAAAAGCTCTTATGTTCAGTGGCTTAGGTTGGAGCCAGGCCTTATCCTGGCCTCCGTCCAAGACCGCAGGAGCGGGATTATCTTCGGATAACTTGCTTAATACCCTGCGTAGACGGTGACAGAACCAAAAAGAATTTTTTCTTCGCTGGATTCTGCTCACCGTGTAATAGCGCTCAGTGCCTTCGGGTAGCTGAGTGAAGTGAGTTCCGGGAAATCTTTCCCGGTCAAATCCAGGAGCAAAAGCTAATGGCATTAAATCTTCAAGGCAAACAAGCGATTGTTGCTGAAGTTAGCGAAGTAGCCAAAGGCGCGCTTTCAGCGGTTGTTGCGGATTCCCGTGGCGTTACCGTTGATAAAATGACCGAACTGCGTAAAGCAGGTCGTGAAGCTGGCGTTTACATGCGTGTTGTTCGCAACACCTTGCTGCGCCGCGTCGTTGAAGGAACTCAGTTTGAGATCCTGAAAGACACGTTTGTTGGTCCGACCCTTATTGCATACTCTATGGAACACCCGGGCGCTGCTGCTCGTCTGTTCAAAGAGTTCGCGAAAGCGAATGCAAAATTTGAGGTCAAAGCTGCAGCCTTTGAAGGTGAGCTGATCACGGCGGCCAATATTGACCGTCTGGCAACTCTGCCGACTTACGAAGAAGCACTGGCACGTCTGATGTCGACCATGAAAGAAGCCGCTGCTGGCAAACTGGTTCGCACTCTGGCTGCTGTACGCGATGCAAAAGAAGCGGCTTAAGCCCATCTTCTTTTCCTTCGTACTTGCTAACGTATAAACTTTTTCTGTTTTTTAGGAACAATCGATATGTCTATCACCAAAGATCAAATTCTGGAAGCAGTAGCAGCTATGTCCGTAATGGAAGTAGTTGAGCTGGTTTCTGCTATGGAAGAAAAATTCGGCGTTTCTGCTGCTGCTGCTGTAGCTGTTGCTGCTGGCCCAGCTGAAGCTGCTGAAGAGAAAACTGAATTCGACGTAATTCTGAAAGCTGCTGGCGCTAACAAAGTTGCCGTAATCAAAGCAGTTCGTACTGCAACTGGTCTGGGCCTGAAAGAAGCTAAAGACCTGGTTGAAGCTACCGGTGTTATCAAAGAAGGCATCAGCAAAGATGACGCAGCTGCTCTGGAAGCACTGCTGAAAGAAGCTGGCGCTGAAGTTGAAGTTAAGTAAGACAACCTTCGGGTTGCAGCCTGAGTAACATTAGGCTGATGGCTGGTGACTTTTGGGTCACCAGCTTTTTTGCGCTTCAGGGGAATGATGGCGTTTCACACTGTTTGTCCATTGTTTCTCTTCAATATCTTTTTCTATCGACGACTTAATATATCGCTTTCCTGTGAGGGTTCCCTGCCTGCACAACGGCGATGAAATGATTTAAGAGTGATAGAAAGATGTATTGCATGGGGTGTTACGCATCGCATGAAAAACAAAATAGTGTTGCATGAACTGTCCCTTCAGGACGGACAGCGTGGTTCGACATGTCAGCTAGCTGAGGAACCCTATGGTTTACTCCTATACCGAGAAAAAACGTATTCGTAAGGATTTTGGTAAACGTCCACAAGTACTGGACATACCTTATCTCCTTTCTATCCAGCTTGACTCGTTCCAGAAGTTTATCGAGCAAGATCCAGAAGGCCAATACGGTCTGGAAGCAGCCTTCCGCTCCGTATTCCCAATCTCAAGCTACAGCGGCAACTCTGAGTTGCAGTATGTCAGCTACCGTTTGGGTGAGCCGGTCTTTGACGTAACTGAATGTCAGATCCGTGGTGTGACCTATTCGGCACCGCTGCGCGTGAAACTGCGTCTGGTGATCTACGAGCGTGAAGCGCCGGAAGGCACCGTAAAAGACATCAAAGAACAAGAAGTGTACATGGGTGAAATTCCACTCATGACCGACAACGGTACCTTTGTTATCAATGGTACTGAGCGTGTTATCGTTTCTCAGCTGCATCGTAGTCCTGGCGTGTTCTTTGACAGCGATAAGGGTAAAACGCACTCTTCCGGTAAAGTGCTTTATAACGCACGTATCATCCCTTACCGCGGTTCATGGCTCGACTTCGAGTTTGACCCGAAAGACAACCTGTTTGTCCGTATTGACCGTCGCCGTAAGCTGCCGGCCAGTATCATTCTGCGCGCACTGCACTACACCACTGAACAAATCCTTGATCTGTTCTTTGACAAAGTCGTGTATGAAATCCGCGATAACAAACTGCAGATGGAACTGGTGCCTGAGCGCCTGCGTGGTGAAACCGCCAGCTTCGATATCGAAGCCAATGGCACGGTCTACGTTGAGAAAGGTCGTCGCATCACTGCGCGTCATATTCGTCAGCTGGAAAAAGACGGTATTCAACACATTGAAGTCCCAGTTGAATACATTGCTGGCAAAGTCGTCGCTAAAGATTACGTTGACCTGAACACCGGCGAGCTGATTGTTCCTGCGAACATGGAACTGTCACTGGATCTGCTGGCTAAACTGAGCCAGTCAGGCCACAAGCGCATTGAAACGCTGTTCACCAACGACTTGGATCACGGCCCATACATTTCAGAGACCCTGCGTGTTGACCCAACCAACGATCGCCTGAGCGCCCTGGTTGAGATCTACCGTATGATGCGTCCTGGTGAGCCGCCAACGCGCGAAGCTGCAGAGAACCTGTTCGAGAACCTGTTCTTCTCAGAAGATCGTTACGATCTGTCTGCAGTTGGCCGTATGAAGTTCAACCGTTCACTGCTGCGTGATGAAATCGAAGGTTCAGGTATCCTGAGCAAAGACGACATCATTGAAGTGATGAAGAAACTGATCGGCATCCGTAACGGTATTGGCGAAGTCGATGATATCGACCACCTCGGCAACCGTCGTATCCGTTCAGTCGGTGAGATGGCTGAGAACCAGTTCCGTGTGGGTCTGGTGCGTGTTGAGCGTGCTGTTAAAGAGCGTCTGTCTCTGGGCGATCTCGATACCCTGATGCCTCAGGACATGATCAACGCCAAGCCAATCTCGGCGGCGGTGAAAGAGTTCTTCGGTTCCAGCCAGCTGTCCCAGTTTATGGATCAGAACAACCCGTTGTCTGAGATCACGCATAAGCGTCGTATCTCTGCTCTGGGCCCAGGTGGTCTGACGCGTGAGCGTGCAGGCTTCGAAGTGCGTGACGTACACCCAACCCACTACGGTCGTGTGTGCCCAATCGAAACGCCTGAAGGTCCGAACATCGGTCTGATCAACTCCCTTTCTGTTTACGCGCAGACTAACGAATACGGCTTCCTTGAGACTCCGTACCGTCGCGTGGTAGATGGCAAAGTGAGTGATGAAATTCATTACCTCTCTGCAATCGAAGAGGGTAACTACGTTATCGCTCAGGCGAACACCAACCTTGCTGAAGACGGTAGCTTTGTTGACGATCTCGTCACTTGCCGTAGCAAAGGTGAATCAAGCCTGTTCAGCCGTGATCAAGTTGACTACATGGACGTTTCGACCCAACAGGTCGTTTCAGTCGGTGCGTCACTGATTCCATTCCTGGAGCACGATGATGCTAACCGCGCCTTGATGGGTGCGAACATGCAACGTCAGGCAGTACCAACCCTGCGCGCTGATAAGCCGCTGGTCGGTACCGGTATGGAACGCGCAGTAGCGGTTGACTCCGGTGTAACTGCCGTAGCGAAACGTGGCGGTTCCGTTCAGTACGTTGATGCTTCTCGTATCGTTATCAAAGTTAACGAAGATGAGATGTATCCGGGCGAAGCGGGTATCGACATCTACAACCTGACCAAGTACACCCGTTCTAACCAGAACACCTGCATCAACCAGATGCCATGTGTGTCCCTGGGTGAGCCAATCGAGCGTGGCGACGTGCTGGCAGATGGCCCGTCTACCGATCTCGGTGAACTGGCGCTGGGTCAGAACATGCGCGTGGCATTCATGCCATGGAACGGTTACAACTTCGAAGACTCCATCCTCGTTTCTGAGCGTGTTGTCCAGGAAGACCGTTTCACCACTATCCACATCCAGGAACTGGCGTGTGTGTCTCGTGACACCAAGCTGGGGCCAGAAGAGATCACCGCTGACATCCCGAACGTGGGTGAAGCTGCGCTCTCCAAACTGGATGAATCCGGTATCGTGTATATCGGTGCGGAAGTGACCGGTGGTGACATTCTGGTCGGTAAAGTGACGCCGAAAGGCGAAACCCAGCTGACGCCAGAAGAGAAACTGCTGCGTGCTATCTTCGGTGAGAAAGCGTCTGACGTTAAAGACTCTTCTCTTCGTGTTCCTAACGGTGTTTCCGGTACGGTTATCGACGTTCAGGTCTTTACTCGCGATGGCGTAGAAAAAGACAAACGTGCACTGGAAATCGAAGAGATGCAGCTGAAGCAGGCGAAGAAAGACCTGTCTGAAGAACTGCAAATCCTCGAAGCGGGCTTGTTCAGCCGTATTCAGGCTGTCCTGATCTCGGGTGGTGTTGAAGCTGAGAAGCTGGACAAACTGCCACGTGAGCGCTGGTTGGAACTGGGCCTGACTGACGAAGAGAAGCAAAACTCTCTCGAGCAGCTGGCTGAGCAGTATGACGAGCTGAAGCACGAGTTTGAGAAGAAACTCGAAGCTAAGCGTCGCAAAATCACTCAGGGCGATGACCTGGCACCAGGCGTGCTGAAAATCGTGAAAGTGTACCTGGCGGTTAAACGTCAGATCCAGCCTGGTGACAAGATGGCAGGTCGTCACGGTAACAAAGGTGTTATCTCTAAGATCAACCCGATCGAAGATATGCCTTACGATGAGAACGGTACGCCGGTCGACATCGTACTGAACCCGCTGGGCGTACCGTCACGTATGAACATCGGTCAGATTCTGGAAACCCACCTGGGGATGGCAGCGAAAGGCATCGGTGAGAAGATCAACGCGATGCTCAAGAAGCAGGAAGAAGTTGCCAAACTGCGTGAGTTCATCCAGCGTGCTTACGATCTGGGCACTGATGTGCGTCAGAAAGTTGATCTGAACACCTTCACTGACGATGAAGTTCTGCGTCTGGCTGAGAACCTGAAAAAAGGTATGCCAATCGCAACGCCAGTGTTCGATGGTGCGAAAGAGAGCGAGATCAAAGAGCTGCTGCAGCTCGGCGGCCTGCCTTCTTCTGGCCAGATCACCCTGTTCGACGGCCGTACCGGTGAGCAGTTCGAGCGTCAGGTAACCGTAGGTTACATGTACATGCTGAAACTGAACCACCTGGTTGACGACAAGATGCACGCACGTTCTACCGGCTCTTACAGCCTCGTTACTCAGCAGCCGCTGGGTGGTAAGGCGCAGTTCGGTGGTCAGCGCTTCGGTGAGATGGAAGTGTGGGCACTGGAAGCATACGGTGCTGCGTATACCCTGCAGGAAATGCTGACTGTTAAGTCTGATGACGTGAATGGCCGTACGAAGATGTATAAAAACATCGTCGATGGCAACCATCAGATGGAACCAGGCATGCCGGAATCCTTCAACGTACTGTTGAAAGAGATTCGCTCGCTGGGTATCAACATCGAGCTGGAAGACGAGTAAGTACTCGCAAGTACTGGTTACGGGACGTGCACTTAAGGTGTGCGTCCCTGAGAGTTCCACTCCGACGGGAGCTAATCCGTGAAAGACTTACTTAAGTTTCTGAAAGCGCAAACTAAGACCGAAGAGTTTGATGCGATCAAGATCGCTCTGGCCTCGCCAGATATGATCCGTTCATGGTCTTTTGGTGAAGTTAAAAAGCCAGAAACCATTAACTACCGTACCTTCAAGCCGGAGCGTGACGGTCTTTTCTGCGCCCGTATCTTTGGGCCGGTAAAAGATTACGAATGCCTGTGCGGTAAGTACAAGCGTTTAAAACATCGTGGCGTGATCTGTGAGAAGTGTGGCGTTGAAGTTACACAGACCAAAGTCCGTCGTGAGCGCATGGGCCACATTGAACTGGCTTCTCCGACTGCGCACATTTGGTTCCTGAAATCACTGCCTTCGCGTATCGGCTTACTGCTGGATATGCCACTGCGTGATATCGAGCGCGTACTGTACTTCGAATCATATGTTGTGATCGAAGGCGGTATGACCAACCTGGAAAAACGTCAGATTCTGACTGAAGAGCAGTACCTTGATGCGCTGGAAGAGTTCGGTGACGAATTCGACGCGAAGATGGGTGCGGAAGCTATCCAGGCGCTGCTGAAAAATATGGATCTGGAGCAAGAGTGCGAGCAGCTGCGTGAAGAGCTGAACGAAACCAACTCCGAGACCAAACGTAAAAAGCTGACCAAGCGTATCAAGCTGCTGGAAGCGTTCGTTCAGTCTGGCAACAAGCCAGAGTGGATGATCCTGACCGTTCTGCCGGTTCTGCCGCCAGATCTGCGTCCGCTGGTACCGCTGGATGGTGGTCGTTTCGCTACGTCGGATCTGAACGATCTGTACCGTCGCGTTATCAACCGTAACAACCGTCTGAAGCGTCTGCTGGATCTGGCTGCGCCAGATATCATCGTACGTAACGAAAAGCGTATGCTGCAGGAAGCGGTAGATGCCTTGCTGGATAACGGCCGTCGCGGTCGTGCCATCACTGGCTCTAACAAACGTCCTCTGAAATCTTTGGCCGACATGATCAAAGGTAAGCAGGGTCGTTTCCGTCAGAACCTGTTGGGTAAACGTGTTGACTACTCCGGTCGTTCTGTTATCACCGTAGGTCCATACCTGCGTCTGCATCAGTGCGGTCTGCCGAAGAAAATGGCACTGGAGCTGTTCAAACCGTTCATCTACGGCAAGCTGGAACTGCGTGGCCTCGCGACCACCATCAAAGCTGCTAAGAAGATGGTTGAGCGTGAAGAAGCTGTCGTTTGGGATATCCTGGACGAAGTGATCCGCGAACACCCAGTACTGCTGAACCGTGCACCAACCCTGCACCGTTTGGGTATTCAGGCATTCGAACCTGTTCTGATCGAAGGTAAAGCGATCCAGCTGCACCCGCTGGTTTGTGCGGCATATAACGCCGACTTCGATGGTGACCAGATGGCAGTTCACGTACCGCTGACGCTGGAAGCTCAGCTGGAAGCGCGTGCGCTGATGATGTCTACCAACAACATCCTGTCACCTGCGAACGGCGAGCCAATCATCGTTCCTTCTCAGGACGTTGTACTGGGTCTGTACTACATGACCCGTGACAAAGTGAATGCGCGCGGCGAAGGCATGGTGCTGACTGGCCCGAAAGAAGCTGAGCGTGTTTATCGCGCTGGCCTGGCCGAGTTGCATGCTCGCGTTAAAGTGCGTATCACCGAGTACAGCAAAAACGAACAAGAAGAGTTCGTCGCGAAAACCAGCTTAATCGACACCACCATTGGTCGTGCGATTCTGTGGATGATTGTGCCGAAAGGTCTGCCTTACTCCATCGTCAACCAGGCGCTGGGTAAGAAAGCTATCTCTAAGATGCTGAACACCTGTTACCGCATCCTGGGCCTGAAGCCGACCGTTATCTTCGCTGACCAGACCATGTACACCGGCTTTGCTTACGCAGCCCGTTCAGGTGCCTCTGTAGGTATCGACGACATGGTGATCCCGGCTAAGAAAGCGGAAATCGTGGCAGAAGCAGAAGCGGAAGTTGCTGAGATTCAGGAACAGTTCCAGTCTGGTCTGGTGACTGCTGGCGAACGTTACAACAAAGTCATCGATATCTGGGCCGCAGCGAACGAACGCGTTTCCAAGGCGATGATGGACAACCTGCAAACCGAAACCGTGATCAACCGTCACGGCGAAGAAGAGCAGCAAGTCTCGTTCAACAGCATCTACATGATGGCCGACTCCGGTGCGCGTGGTTCTGCAGCTCAGATTCGTCAGCTGGCCGGTATGCGTGGTCTGATGGCTAAGCCAGATGGCTCAATCATCGAAACGCCAATCACCGCGAACTTCCGTGAAGGGCTGAACGTACTCCAGTACTTCATCTCGACGCACGGTGCGCGTAAAGGTCTTGCGGATACCGCACTGAAAACCGCTAACTCCGGTTATCTGACGCGTCGTCTGGTAGACGTTGCGCAGGACTTGGTGGTGACCGAAGACGACTGTGGTACTTTCGAAGGCATCATGATGACTCCGGTTATCGAAGGTGGCGACGTTAAAGAACCACTGCGTGAGCGTGTACTGGGTCGTGTGACCGCAGAAGACGTGCTGAAGCCAGGTACTGCAGACATCCTGATCCCGCGTAATACGCTGATCGATGAGCACTGGTGTGATGTGATCGAAGAGAATTCGGTCGATGCCATTAAAGTGCGTTCTGTTGTTGGTTGTGAAACCGACTTTGGTGTGTGTGCACACTGCTACGGTCGCGACCTGGCACGTGGTCACATCATCAACAAAGGTGAGGCCATCGGCGTTATCGCAGCACAGTCCATCGGTGAGCCGGGTACACAGCTGACGATGCGTACGTTCCACATCGGTGGTGCGGCATCTCGTGCGGCTGCTGAATCCAGCATCCAGGTGAAGAACAAAGGTACTATCAAGCTGACCAACGCGAAGTCAGTAACCAACTCCTCCGGGAAGCTGGTTATCGTCTCTCGTAACGTTGAGCTGAAAATGATCGACGAGTTCGGTCGTACCAAAGAGAGCTATAAAGTCCCTTACGGCGCAATGATGGCCAAAGGTGATGGCGAGCAGGTTGCCGCGGGCGAAACCGTAGCAAACTGGGATCCGCATACCATGCCAGTTATCACGGAAGTGGGCGGTTTCATTCGCTTCACTGACATGATCGATGGTCAGACGATTACTCGTCAGACTGATGACCTGACTGGTCTGTCATCGCTGGTGGTTCTGGACTCTGCAGAGCGTACTGCGGGTGGTAAAGATCTGCGTCCTGCGTTGAAAATTGTTGATGCCAACGGAAATGATGTGCTGATTCCGGGTACCGACATGCCAGCACAGTACTTCCTGCCGGGCAAAGCAATTGTTCAGCTGGAAGATGGCGTTAAGATCAGTGCCGGTGACACGCTGTCGCGTGTTCCGCAGGAATCTGGCGGTACCAAGGACATCACCGGTGGTCTGCCACGCGTTGCTGACTTGTTCGAAGCGCGTCGTCCGAAAGAGCCAGCTATCCTGGCCGAGATCAGCGGTATTATCTCGTTCGGTAAAGAGACCAAAGGCAAGCGTCGTCTGGTGATTACGCCAGTTGATGGTAGCGATCCGTACGAAGAGATGATTCCGAAATGGCGTCAGCTGAACGTATTCGAAGGTGAGCGTGTAGAACGTGGTGACGTTGTTTCTGACGGCCCAGAGTCTCCACACGACATCCTGCGTCTGCGTGGCGTCCATGCGGTTACACGTTACATCACTAACGAAGTGCAGGAAGTTTACCGTCTGCAAGGCGTTAAGATTAACGATAAACACATCGAAGTCATCGTGCGTCAGATGCTGCGTAAAGCAACCATCGCCAGCGCGGGCAGCACCGAGTTCCTGGAAGGTGAGCAGGCTGAATACTCTCGCATCAAGATCGCGAACCGCGACCTCGAAGCGAACGGCAAAATTGGCGCAACCTTTATGCGCGATCTGCTGGGTATCACCAAAGCTTCTCTGGCAACCGAATCGTTCATCTCTGCAGCATCGTTCCAGGAGACCACACGTGTCCTGACCGAAGCAGCAGTAGCAGGCAAGCGCGATGAACTGCGCGGCCTGAAAGAGAACGTGATCGTGGGTCGTCTGATCCCGGCCGGTACCGGTTATGCTTACCATCAGGATCGTATGCGTCGCCGTTCTGTAGGTGAAGCACCGGTTGCACCGCAGGTTACTGCGGATGAAGCCTCTGCAAGCCTGGCAGAACTGCTGAACGCCGGTCTTGGCGGTAGCGACAACGAATAATCGTCTGCGATAGCTGACCCATAAAAAACCCTGCTTCGGCAGGGTTTTTTTTCGTCTTTAATCAGCCCTTACGGCAGATATCGTGGCGGGTCAGGCCAATGTCGCGTAGTTGTGCATCGCTTAAGTGAGACAGAATTTTGCGAGTCTCACGGCGCGCGCGCCATCTCTTGATGGCGCGCCCTGCACCGCGAACCATGTCCAGTAGTGTTACATCAAATGGTTTTGCTGCGCGGTTTTGATCGAATTCCATTATGAATGCCCTCATCAGTTGTCTGTGAGGTATTGTCCAGTTCTTGTGCATTTCAATACAGATTCAAAAATCACTTATTATTAACATACAGATTGCGCACGATAGGATCTGAATGGTAAAAAAAGGGATGATCTGTACTGATTTAGATTTAGTGAACTCGAGGGGAATCATACGATGACGCGTTACCAACATCTGGCTTGCTTGCTCTCAGACAGGATTGAGCAGGGACTCTATCGTAGCGGTGAACGCTTACCCTCGGTGCGTACGCTGAGTATTGAACATGGTGTGAGCATCAGCACCGTGCAGCAGGCGTATCACCTGCTGGAAGAGAAACAGCTTATTGTGCCGCAGCCGCGCTCTGGCTATTTCGTTGCGACGCGCAAAGCCACACCTCCTGTTCCTGCGTTAACCCGCCCGGTACAACGCCCTGTCGAGATCACCCAGTGGGAATCGGTGCTGGAGTTATTAAGCAGCCGCAACAGCGGTAACGTGCTGCAATTAGGTAGCGGCATGCCCGACCTTACCCAGCCGACCTTAAAGCCATTATGGAAAATTCAGAGCCGAATGGCGCAGAAGCAGGATCTTGACCAGCTCAATTATGACAGTCTGTTAGGCGTTGCGGCCTTGCGTGAGCAGGTCGCACGCTTAACTATCGATAGCGGTTGTCAGCTCACCGCAGAGGATATTGTGATCACCACGGGCTGCCATGAAGCGCTGTCCGTGTCGATCCGCGCGGTGTGTGAGCCGGGTGATATCATCGCCGTTGAATCTCCGACTTTCCATGGCACGATGCAGACCCTGCGTGGGCTTGGTATCCGTGCCATTGAAATCCCTACCGATTCGGTGACGGGCATTAGCCTCGAAGCCCTGGAGCTGGCATTCGAGCAGTGGCCCATTAAAGCGGTGGTGGTGGTGCCAAACTGCAATAATCCGCTGGGATTTATCATGCCTGAAGCGCGCAAGCGTGCGCTGCTGGCACTGGCTCAGCGTTTTGATGCAGCAATCATCGAAGACGATGTCTATGGCGAACTGGCATGGGAGTACCCACGACCCATCACCATTAAATCTCTGGACATGGATGGCCGGGTGTTGCTGTGTAGCTCATTTTCTAAAACGCTGGCACCCGGGTTACGAGTGGGTTGGGTGGCGCCAGGGCGTTATCGCGACCGCGTTTTGCATATGAAATATATCGGCACCGGCTCAACGGCCACACAGCCGCAACATGCAGTGGCCGAATTTATTCGTCTTGGCCACTACGGGCCACATCTACGCCGGATGCGTCAGGTTTATCAGCGCAACTACGAGACCTTTAGTTGCTGGGTGCGTCACTACTTCCCCTGCGGTATCTGTGTTTCACGTCCGCAGGGCAGTTTCCTGATGTGGATCGAGCTACCAGAAGCGTTTGATGCCGTTCGGCTTAACACCGAACTGAGCACGTTGAACATTCAGGTTGCAGTCGGATCGCTGTTTTCTGCCTCGGGAAAATATCGCAACTGCTTACGTCTGAATTATGGTTTGCCCATTAATGAGCATACTGAACAGGCCATCGCCCAACTTGGCGCTGCGGTGGAGCAGGCCATGCACGCCTGTCATATAGAAACGGAACCCGCTTCATCCCTGACGGATTAAAGTGGAAAGGCAGGGCTGGAGAGAGGGGTAGACCAGCCCTGGCCCACTGCCAGCGACAGCGGGCAGGCACACTTTATCCTGACCGGAAAAACACGCTAGCCCGTAGGAAGCGGACTGCGCGTGAGATTCCAGCCAATTTACCCTGATTGCAGAACGTTACAGCGCTTCTGCGGGCTGGGTTCCAGCATCAACCAGTGCCAGCAGCTCCTGTGTCGCCTGGCGCCAGTCTTCCGCCTGGGTAATGGCGCTCACCACGGCAACGCTTCCTACGCCAGTGGCCAAAACTTCAGGTACGCGCGCAAGGGATATACCGCCAATCGCCACAGTCGGTATATCCTGCAACCGTGCCATGTGGCGTTTCAGTTCCATGACGCCCTGCGGTTCTGAAGGCATATCTTTGGTTTGCGTAGGGTAAATGTGTCCCAGTGCAATGTAGGAAGGACGCAGCGCCAGCGCGCGGTCCAACTCGGCATCATCATGAGTCGATAACCCCAGACGCAAACCTGCCTGGCGGATAGCGTCCAGATTGGCCACGTCTAAATCTTCCTGACCAAGATGCACGCCATAGGCGTTGTATTTAATTGCCAATCGCCAGTAATCGTTGATAAACAGGCGTGCACGGTACTGCTTGCCCAGCGCAATTGCCTCGCGCACTGCGTCTTCAACTTCATGATCCTGGCAATCTTTGATGCGCAACTGGATGGTGCGAACGCCAGCCTCCAGTAAGCGTGCAATCCACTCTACGCTATCAACAACAGGGTACAGCCCCAGTTTCGGGGCCGTGGCTGGAAAGGCATCGGTCATACTTTTTCCTCTTTAAGGGCATCGGCGGCGTGATAAAGCTCGCCACCACGACTGCGGAAGGCATCCGACATCTGCGGCATGCCAATTTCAATTGGATGGGCTTCTGCCTGCTGGCGAGCAGCATATTCGCGCACTTCCTGGGTAATTTTCATCGAACAGAATTTTGGACCGCACATTGAGCAGAAGTGAGCCACTTTGCCCGATTCCTGTGGCAATGTCTCATCGTGATAAGCGCGTGCCGTATGCGGATCGAGCGCCAGATTGAACTGATCCTCCCAGCGGAATTCAAAACGTGCTTTCGACATGGCGTTATCGCGGATCTGTGCGCCGGGATGGCCTTTGGCCAGATCGGCAGCATGCGCGGCGATCTTGTAGGTAATCAGCCCCTGCTTCACATCTTCTTTATTGGGCAAACCGAGGTGCTCTTTCGGTGTGACGTAACACAGCATGGCGCAGCCAAACCAACCAATCATCGCGGCACCAATGCCGGAGGTAAAGTGATCGTACCCAGGGGCGATATCGGTGGTCAGTGGGCCAAGCGTGTAAAACGGCGCTTCGTGACAGTGCTCTAACTGTTCGGTCATGTTGCGGCGGATCATCTGCATGGGCACATGGCCTGGACCTTCAATCATCACCTGCACATCGTATTCCCAGGCAATTTTTGTCAGCTCACCTAGCGTGTGCAATTCGGCAAACTGGGCTTCATCGTTGGCGTCCTGAATCGATCCTGGGCGCAGACCATCGCCGAGTGACAGCGCGACATCATAAGCCGCGCAGATCTCGCAGATTTCACGGAAGTGCAGATAGAGGAAGCTTTCCTGATGATGTGACAGGCACCACTTCGCCATGATCGAACCACCACGCGAGACAATACCGGTCAGACGTTTAGCCGTCATCGGCACATAGCGCAGCAGCACACCGGCGTGAATAGTGAAGTAATCCACCCCCTGTTCTGCTTGTTCGAGCAGAGTATCGCGGAAGATCTCCCAGTTAAGATCCTCCGCCACGCCGTTCACTTTCTCCAGTGCCTGATAAATGGGCACAGTGCCAATCGGCACCGGGCTGTTTCGCAAAATCCACTCGCGCGTTTCATGGATATAGCGTCCTGTGGAGAGGTCCATCACGGTATCCGCGCCCCAGCGTGTTGACCACACCAGTTTCTCCACTTCCTCTTCAATCGATGAACTCACCGCTGAGTTGCCTATATTGGCGTTCACCTTCACCAGAAAGTTACGGCCAATGATCATCGGCTCGGATTCGGGGTGATTAATATTGGAGGGTATGATAGCGCGACCGCTGGCAACTTCCTGGCGCACAAATTCGGCGGTGATATTTTCCGGCAGATTGGCACCGAAACTGTGGCCCGGGTGCTGTTGCAGTAGCACTTCACCACGAATACGTTCGCGGCCCATGTTTTCTCGCACCGCAATAAATTCCATCTCGGGTGTAATCATGCCCTGACGTGCGTAATGCAGTTGCGTGACGCAGCGGCCAGCTTTAGCACGGCGCGGCTGCGGTAACTGCTCGAAGCGCAGGTGATCCAGCCCTTCATCGGCTAAGCGTTGCTGGGTGTATTGCGAACTCAGTTGGTGGATAGCCTCACTGTCATCGCGTTCGGCGATCCAGTTTTCACGTAATCGGCTTAATCCCCGATGCACATCAATGGTGGCCGCGGGATCGCCATAAGCACCCGCCGTGTCATATACCGGCACCGGCTCGTTGTGCTCATACTGCGGATTCTCTTTTGTACCGCCAATGTGTGTTGGGCGGAGCTGGATTTCGCGCATTGGCACACGGATATCCGCTCGGCTGCCGGTGATCCAGATACGTTTGGATTGGGGGAAAGCCGTGCCCTGCAGCGAATCGATAAATTCCTGCGCTTGTGCACGTTGTTCACGACGAGAAGTTTTAGCAACAGACATAGCAAATTTCCTGAATTAAGGGGAAGTTGCTTGTCCAGAGTTCGGAAGGAGTAACAGGGACGATGCCGGGCGCCAACACGCATCGCTCTGTGAATGTCTACTCTTGTTCCCTTCGCAGGTACTAACCTGATCAGGTTCCGCGGATCCCGAATAAACGGTCTCAGCCCCTTAGGGCACTCCGACAAGGTTGAATTTTACGATATAAGCTACTTTGCTTGCCATTTCACGCCTGGGCAGTGCTCGTGTCCGTCACGTACTACGTGTACGCTCCGGCCCCTGCGCACTGTCCGAGCGTGGACTTGCTGCGCACGCTACGCTTATATCGCAAAATTTGACTCTAGATTGCTTTAAAGAGACGCATAAAAACGTGAATAGGTCCCAATAAAAAAGCCCATTCAGCATAAGAGGGCTTTTTCGGAATAACAAGTTTTTTACATGGGCCCGAGGTTAAGCGGGGCGAGCCATGCTGCTTTCGTTGGCGACCGGTGGGCGTGCCAGCTGGTTATCCCAGGCGAGTTGCACCAGCTTATCTTCCAGCGTGAAGCGCGACTCCAGTACTTCACCCACTTCGGATAACGCCTTCTGGAATTCTACGCAGTTATCGTCGTTGATGGCCTGCTGCAGATGGCTGTCATACAGTTGCATCATGCGATCGGTATTTGCTTCCAGAGCGGGATAGAGTTGGGCGGCCGCAATGAGCGGGCTATCGCCCTCCATCTCACTGATAATGCGTTCATAAATACTGAAATGACCGGTTGAGAGGTAATCAACCAGGCCGTGGCAAAACGCATCCAGCGCCTGTTCATCCAGAGCACTGAGCGCCTCTTTGTGTGGCTTGATGCCAATTAATGCGTAATAGCTGACAAGCAACTGTCGGCGCGCGCGCAGCCACGCATCAACGAGTTCATTATCGCCACTTACACGCCTGGCCAGGTCATCTAACTGGGTAAGCATAT
This sequence comes from Pantoea sp. SM3, assembly GCF_000963995.1. Lineage (NCBI taxonomy): Bacteria > Pseudomonadati > Pseudomonadota > Gammaproteobacteria > Enterobacterales > Erwiniaceae > Pantoea > Pantoea sp. SM3. The sequence goes on along the minus strand of NZ_JZRD01000035.1, from coordinate 7,904 downwards.
GGGGCTCCGGGTGAGTTATAGTTATCCATTCCACACTTAACATCAGGATTTCAGCGTGCCATTTGACGCTAAGGACAACGAATAAGATGCAACGTGAGATCTCAAGCGTAGACGCTGGCTGGTGGATTGTCAGCCATGAACAAAAACTTTGGCTACCGCAAGGTGAACTGCCGCATGGCTTATCCGGCGATTTTAGCCTGACAGGAAAAACCGCGATTTTGATTGGTGAATGGCAGGCGGAGAATGTCTGGCTGATACGTGAATCACGACCTGACAATATGGGATCTGTTCGCCAGCTTATCGACGAAGATGTTGGGCTTTTCCAGATGGTTGGGCGCGGAGTTCAACTCGCCGAATTCTACCGCTCACACCGCTGGTGTGGCTACTGCGGCCACGAAATGCACCTCAGTAAACGCGAATTTGCCTGCCTGTGTCACCATTGCCGTGAGCGCTATTACCCGCAAATCGCACCGTGCATCATCGTAGCGATTCGCCGGGGGGAGGAGATTCTGCTGGCCAACCATGCGCGTCATCGCAACAGCATTTACACAGTATTAGCTGGCTTTGTTGAGGTCGGGGAGACGCTGGAGCAGGCCGTCGCGCGTGAAGTGATGGAAGAGAGCAACGTCCGGGTTAAAAATGTCCGTTATGTCACCTCGCAGCCTTGGCCGTTCCCGCATTCGCTAATGATGGCGTTTATGGCCGAGTACGAAGGCGGAGACTTGCAGCATGATGGCAAAGAGTTGCTGGATGCCGGCTGGTATCGCTATGACGATCTGCCCTTGTTACCGCCACCGGGCACGGTGGCACGACGGTTGATTGAAGATACCGTTGCCCTGTGTCGCGCCAGCGCGCCGTGAAAATGCTACACTGGCGGCCTTAGCATGAGAGAGCCCATTATGAGTGAACTGAAGAACGATCGTTATCTGCGTGCCCTGTTACGTCAGCCGGTGGATGTCACCCCTGTATGGATGATGCGACAAGCCGGGCGTTATTTGCCGGAGTACAAAGCCACGCGTGCTGAAGCCGGTGATTTTATGTCGCTGTGTAAGAATGCGGAGCTGGCGTGCGAAGTCACCCTGCAGCCGCTGCGTCGTTATGCGCTGGATGCTGCGATCCTCTTCAGCGATATCCTGACGATTCCTGATGCGATGGGGCTGGGGCTCTATTTTGAAACGGGCGAAGGTCCGCGCTTCTCAAATCCTATTACCTGCCGTGCAGATGTAGACAAACTGCCGATTCCGGATCCAGAAGATGAGCTGGGTTATGTGATGAATGCGGTGCGTACCATTCGCCATAATCTGAAAGGCGAAGTGCCTTTGATCGGTTTCTCTGGCAGCCCATGGACGTTGGCAACCTACATGGTTGAAGGCGGCAGCAGCAAAGCGTTCACCAAAATTAAAAAGATGATGTATGCCGAGCCGCAAACCCTGCATAAGCTGCTGGATAAGCTGGCTGACAGTGTCATCCATTACCTGAACGCCCAGATCAAAGCCGGTGCACAGTCGATTATGGTCTTCGATACCTGGGGCGGCGTGCTGACAGGCCGCGATTACCGTGAGTTTTCACTCTACTATATGCACAAAATCGTCGATAGCGTGCTACACGAGAACGAAGGTCGCCGTGTGCCGATTACGCTGTTCACCAAAGGGGGTGGTCAGTGGCTGGAAGCTATCGCAGCGACCGGATGTGATGCACTGGGTCTGGACTGGAGCACCGATATTGCCGATGCACGTCGTCGCGTGGGTGACAAAGTTGCGTTGCAGGGCAACATGGATCCTTCCATGCTGTATGCGCCTCCGGCACGTATCGAGCAGGAGGTGGCCACTATCCTTGAAGGCTTTGGCGCGGGTGAAGGGCACGTCTTCAACCTCGGTCATGGCATTCATCAGGATGTGCCGCCAGAGCACGCCGGTGCTTTCGTCGAAGCCGTACATCGCCTGTCTCGCCCTTATCATCAGGGCTAAGCATGGATTTGGCCGCGCTGCGGGCTGAACAGTTACAACGCGCTGCTAATGTGGTGCGGCAGGATGATTTTGACATCCTGCCGCCTCGTTTTATCGCTGGTGCGGACGTCGGTTTTGAACAGGAAGGTGATGTCACGCGTGCGGCACTGGTGGTATTAGAATATCCCTCATTGCAACTCGTGGAGCACCGTATAGCGCGCATCGCGACCACCATGCCTTACATCCCGGGTTTCTTATCGTTTCGCGAAGTCCCCGCACTGCTTGCAGCCTGGCAGCAGCTCACACACCAACCCGATCTTTTATTCGTTGATGGTCATGGTATTGCCCATCCCCGCCGCCTCGGCGTGGCTGCGCATTTTGGCTCGCTGGTGGATGTTCCAACCATTGGCGTGGCGAAAAAACGGCTCTGCGGGCGTTTTACCGAATTGGATGCTGAACCGGGAAGCCGCCAGCCACTGATGGATAAAGGCGAACAAATTGGTTGGGTGTGGCGCAGCAAAACGCGCTGCAACCCTCTGTTCGTCTCAACCGGGCATCGTGTCAGTATGGACAGCGCGCTGAATTGGGTGGAGAGATGTACCGCGGGCTATCGTTTGCCCGAGCCTACACGCTGGGCCGATGCGGTTGCTTCTGGCCGTCCTGCGTTTCTACGTTGGCAAAATGCGCGTTAACGCTGTTTGCGCGCGGCTTTTGCGGTACACTGCCGCCAGCTAACCTATTGAGAGTAAGTTTGATGTTACAGAACCCCGTCCATTTGCGTCTGGCGAAGCTGGAAAGCTGGCAGCATATGACCTTTATGGCCTGTCTGTGCGAGCGGATGTTCCCCAATTATTGGGCCTTCTGTCAGCAGACTGAATTCGCCGATCCGCAACTCTATCGTCGCATCCTTGACCTTGTCTGGGAGAGCCTGACGGTCAAAGACGCCAAAATTAACTTCGATAGCCAACTGGAGAAGCTGGAATCAGCGATTCCGAATGGCGATGATTTTGATATTTATGGTGTCCACCCAGCAATCGATGCCTGTGTTGCGCTGAGCGAAGTTGTGCATGCACAGCTCAGCGGTGAAACCCTGGAACACGCAATCGAAGTCAGCCGTACGTCGATTACCACCGTTGCGATTCTGGAAATGACGCAGGCCGGTCGTGAAATGACCGATGAAGAGCTGCGCGAAAATCAGGCGGTGATTGATGAATGGGATCTGCAGTGGGAGATTTTCCGCCTGCTGGCAGACTGCGAAGAGCGCGACCTTGAGCTGATTAAGGGGTTACGTTCTGACCTGCGCGAAGCGGGAATCAGTAACATCGGTATACTTTTTCAGCAATAAGGCGATAAAACGTGACTTCAGGCCTGAATTACCGCGCCTGGAGGCTTCACATCAGCCCCCTGTCTGGTCTACATTTGGGGGGCTGAAAATTGTGGCTATCTTTGCGTGCAGGTTGAAGAGTGCCAGAATATGGCTTTTCCCTCGCACTCGTTGCTTAGCAAGCGATAAATACACTTTAAGGATAACTTATGAACAAGACTCAACTGATTGATGTGATCGCAGAGAAAGCTGACCTGTCAAAAACCCAGGCTAAAGCTGCGCTGGAATCTACCCTGGCTGCGATCACTGAGTCTCTGAAAGAAGGTGATGCTGTACAACTGGTTGGTTTTGGTACTTTTAAAGTGAACCACCGCGCTGAGCGTACCGGTCGCAACCCACAGACTGGTAAAGAGATCAAAATCGCGGCAGCTAACGTGCCAGCGTTCGTCTCTGGTAAAGCTCTGAAAGACGCTGTTAAGTAAGTTTTCCGCATCGCGGTTTAAGCTTTAAAAGAGGGGCGACACGCCCCTTTTTGTTATTGGGGCCTGTCATGCTGAACACGATTACTCAGCGCGTCTGCGCCCTGTTACTCGGTGCGCTGCTCGCGGGCTGTAGTTCCACCTCTGATCTCCCTGCCTTTACGGCAAGCGGCTATCTGGCCGATCGTGGCACTGTGCGCATCTGGCGCAAGAACAGTGACCATCAGGCTGTTCATCTTCGCACTGTTTATACCCCTTTCAATGGCGATGCCATGGAAACCACTGACTACAACTGGCAACAGAACAAGCTGATCAGCGTTGAGCGCATTGTGGCGGGTGAGCAACCCGATGACGTGACGTTGCGTTTTGACCATCTGGGCAATCTTAATTTTATGCAGCGTCAGCTGGCCGGCCGTCGTGAAGCGGTAAGTGGTGATACGGTTGAACTCTATCGTTTCGACGCGCAACGCATGCTGGAGCAAAGTAATGCGTTGCTGAGTGGACGTGTATTGCTGAAGCAGGGGCATTGGCTGGGCGCTACGCAGGTGCGCGACTGTGATGGCAAAGTGGTGAATGCACCCTTTGATAACGGAATCATTGCCACGCTATCTCAGCAGCAGCAAAACCAGCCACAGTCGTTGATGGTGTCATGGTTGGAGGCACCTGAAGGCGTGCAGTTGTTGCGGGCGACGCCAGAGGATGAGTGCAGCTGGCAGCCGAAAGAGAGTGATTTCTGAGTGGGGAAAAACCAAGGGGCGCTGAGCGCGCCCCTTGATGATTACTTGCGATTAATTGCGCGGTAACCAATATCTTTACGGCAGAAGCTGCCTTCCCAGGAAATATGTTTCGCCAGCGCATAGGCATTCTTCTGCGCGGCAGCCACATCTTCGCCCAGTGCAGTGACGCACAGCACGCGTCCACCGTTGGTGACCACCACATCATCTTTCATCGTGGTACCCGCGTGGAATACTTTACCTTCCGGCACTTCTTCCAGTGGCAGACCGTGAATTTGATCACCGGTATTGTAATCCGCGGGATAGCCGCCAGCTGCCAGCACGACACCCAGCGATGGACGTGGATCCCACTGCGAAGTTTGCTGATCCAGCTTGCCATCCACTGCGGCCAGGCACAGTTCAACCAGATCAGACTGCAGGCGCAGCATGATCGGTTGTGTCTCTGGATCGCCAAAGCGGCAGTTGAACTCGATCACTTTCGGCTGACCGGCTTTATCGATCATCAGGCCGGCATACAGGAAGCCGGTATAGGTGTTGCCTTCCGCTTTCATGCCGTTAACGGTTGGCCAGATGATCTGGTCCATCACACGCTGGTGGATCTCATCGGTGACAACCGGGGCGGGCGAGTAAGCGCCCATGCCTCCGGTATTCGGGCCGGTATCACCATCGCCTACACGTTTATGATCCTGGCTGGTGGCCATGGGTAACACGTTGTCGCCATCCACCATCACGATAAAGCTGGCTTCTTCGCCGTCGAGGAACTCTTCAATCACGATACGATGGCCTGCATCGCCGAAAGCGTTGCCTGCCAGCATGTCCTGCACTGCAGCTTCTGCTTCAGCCAGTTCCATCGCGACAATAACGCCTTTACCAGCCGCCAGACCATCCGCTTTAATCACGATCGGTGCGCCTTTCTCACGCAGGTAAGCCAGCGCTGGCTCAACTTCCGTAAAGTTCTGGTATTCAGCGGTAGGGATCTGCTGGCGTGCCAGGAAATCTTTGGTGAAGGCTTTTGATCCCTCCAGCTGTGCAGCAGCCTGCGTTGGGCCAAAAATCTTCAGACCAGCAGCGCGGAATGCATCAACCACACCCATCACCAGCGGGGCTTCCGGGCCGACGATAGTCAGGCCGATATTTTCTTTTTGAGCAAAAGCCAGCAGGGCAGGCACATCAGTGGCGCTGATCGCCACGTTTTGCAACGCGGGCTCCAGTGCGGTACCGGCGTTACCCGGTGCCACAAACACGGTCTCAGCTAAAGGAGACTGTGCTGCTTTCCATGCCAGCGCGTGTTCACGTCCGCCATTACCAATCACTAAAATTTTCATCTATTAAAGCTCCAGACTATTAATGGCGGAAGTGACGCATGTCGGTGAAGATCATCGCAATACCGTGCTCATCAGCGGCGGCAATCACTTCATCATCACGGATAGAACCACCGGGTTGAATCACACAGCTGATACCCACAGCTGCCGCTGCGTCGATACCATCGCGGAATGGGAAGAAAGCATCAGACGCCATGGCTGAACCTTTAACTTCTAAACCTTCGTCGCCTGCTTTAATACCGGCAATTTTGGCAGAATAAACGCGGCTCATCTGTCCAGCGCCTATGCCGATAGTCATATTGTCACGTGCGTAGACAATGGCGTTGGACTTCACGAACTTGGCCACTTTCCAGCAGAACAGCGCATCACGCAGTTCCTGCTCGCTTGGCTGGCGCTGAGTCACGACACGCAGCTGACTGGCATCCACCATACCGAGATCGCGATCCTGAACCAGCAGGCCGCCATTAACACGCTTAAAGTCCAGTGCGGCAACACGGCCCTGCCACTGGCCACAAACCAGCACGCGAACGTTCTGTTTTGCTGCGGTGACTTTAAGTGCCGCTTCGCTGGCTGAAGGGGCAATGATCACTTCGACAAACTGACGGCTGATGATCGCCTGGGCAGTGGCTTCATCCAATTCGCGGTTGAAAGCGATGATGCCGCCAAAGGCAGAAGTTGGGTCGGTTTTGTAAGCACGCTCATAGGCGTCAAGAATAGAACCGCCCACGGCCACACCACACGGGTTGGCATGCTTAACGATCACGCAAGCCGCTTCATCAAATTCTTTCACACACTCAAGCGCGGCATCGGTATCGGCGATGTTGTTGTAAGAGAGCGCTTTGCCCTGAACCTGCTGTGCAGTCGCAACAGAAGCTTCTGCCACATTCTCTTCTATATAGAAGGCAGCGTCCTGATGGCTGTTCTCGCCGTAACGCATATCCTGCTTCTTGATGAAGTTGAGGTTCAGCGTACGCGGGAAGCGGCCGGCGGGTTCTTTGCTGTCGCTATGATAAGCCGGCACCAGGCTGCCAAAGTAGTTGGCAATCATGCTGTCGTAGGCTGCGGTGTGTTCGAAGGCTTTGATTGCCAAATCGAAACGGGTATCCAGCGTCAGGGAGTTTTCATTGGCGTCCAGCTCGGCGATGATGGCCTCGTAGTCGCTGCTCTTCACCACGATCGCCACATCTTTGTGGTTCTTCGCAGCGGAGCGCACCATGGTTGGGCCACCGATATCGATATTCTCTACCGCGTCTGCCAGTGAGCAATCGGGTTTGGCAACGGTTTGCGCGAAGGGATAAAGGTTTACCACCACCATATCGATAGGGTTGATCGCGTGCTCGGCCATGATCGCATCATCGGTGCCGCGACGGCCCAGAATACCGCCATGCACTTTCGGGTGCAGCGTTTTGACGCGTCCATCCATCATTTCCGGGAAACCGGTATAGTCAGAGACTTCGGTGACGGGCAGGCCCGCATCTGCCAGCAGGCGTGCAGTACCACCTGTGGAGAGCAGCTCAACACCACGACTGGAGAGTGCCTGAGCAAATTCGAGGATACCGGCTTTATCAGAAACACTGAGCAGAGCGCGGCGTACTGGACGACGTTGTTGCATGGTGGTTTTATCCCTTGGCTTTGTTTCGCATAAATAAGAGCGTTACATCAAGCTTAGCGTCTCTTTCTATATAGAAGAGAGCGCTTGCTTCATGTAACGCCCCAAAAGGGGCATCCTTGACGTCGCCGGGCATTGTAGCGAAAACGTTTGCGCGATGCTCGCCTAAATTCATCTGTCCGGATGAATGTGGATAACACTGTGTGTAAGTGGGTATAAGGCGGGGTTTTGCTGTGGAATGCAGCGAACAGTTGTTTTTGTTGAATTTAGCGGTTGCGCGCTGCGAACAACTCCCTATAATGCGCATCCATCGAGACGGCACAACGGTTTACGAAGTGCGGTGTTGACAGGAAGCTTCGATAAGAACTTCCGCCAGAGAAAAAATGCTGAAAAAAGTGTTTGACTCTGAAGGAGGAAAGCGTAATATACGCCACCTCGCAACAGCAGCTTAAGGCGCTGATTGCATCGCTCTTTAACAATTTATCAGACA
>NZ_JZRD01000034.1:0-23050 GCF_000963995.1 Pantoea sp. SM3 | reverse complement strand
CTGATGAAAAACCGTGATTATATCCAGCGGCGCGTACCCGCCGACCTGAGCCGTATCGATATCCGCGAGCAGTGGCAGATTACGTTCTGGACGCTGGAGCTGCGCACTACCCAGGAGCGTCTGACCCGCGCCGTGCGGGAGGCGGGGCCGGAAACTGACCGCGTGCGGGCGTGGCTGGAGAAAAACCCGCCCCCGCGGGCGACGCGTTCCTGAGGCACGGATCGCCCTTCAGCCCTACAAGGACCCGGCGCATGACATTCACGGGTGCGAAGCAGCGGCACAGTGCCTCACAGTTGCTGTTTGCTGCAGCGCGCTACGGATGCCCGAAGGCCACCCAGTCATCTTTGGTGGACGGGGGATTAGCCTTACGGGGAGGAACCGGCGTAGCGGCTGCCGCATGCACGCCCTCTGCCGGCAGAGTAAAGCGCGTGATCGCGCCGCCCAGCGCGGTCGTCTGCCCGTTCAGGCTGACCGCGGTGGCGGAAACTTCCTGCACCAGGGTGGCGTTCTGCTGCGTAACGCGGTCAAGCTCCGCGACCGCCAGCGTGACCTGCGCTATGCCCTTGCTCTGCTCTTCCGAGGCCAGCGCTATCTGACCAATCAGCTCGTTAACCCCGCCGACGCCGCGCAGCACCTCATCCATCGTGGTGCCGGCGCTGCCGGCGGCCCGTCGCCCATCGCTGACGCGCGCCACGGTGTCGGCAATCAGTCCTTCAATTTCCTTTGAGGCGGCCGCGCTGCGCTGCGCCAGCGCGCGCACCTCAGTGGCCACCACGGCAAAGCCGCGTCCCTGCTCGCCGGCGCGGGCGGCCTCAACGGCGGCGTTGAGCGCCAGAATGTTGGTCTGGAAGGCAATGCCGTTGATGGTGGCGGTGAACTGGCGGATTTTTTCCGAGCCCTCCGCGATGCCACCCATGGCGTCCACCACGGTCTGCACCAGCTCCGCACCCCGCTGGGTGGTGCCGGCGGTGCGGCCCGCCAGTTCGCGCGCCTCGCGGGCGTTTTCGGCGTTGTGGGCAACGGTGGCGGTGATTTGCTCCATGCTGGCCGCGGTCTGCTCCAGCGCGGCGGCCTGGGTAGCGGTCCGGTCGGACAGGTCGGCGTTGCCGGCCGCAATCTCACCGGCCTCGCGGTGCAGGATCACCGCGTTGTCGCGGATCGCCGCCACCGCGTCCAGCAGGCTGTGCTGCATCTCCCTGACCAGCGGCACCAGCTGCCCGACGCAGTTGCGGCCCAGGTCTTCCGGCTCGCGCGTCAGGTCGCCGTCCGCGATGGTCTTCAGGTGCGCGCGGATTTTCGCCACCGGGCGCACGAGGTGCACCAGCAGATAGCGGTCGCAGAACGCCAGCAGGGCGGCGGCGGCCAGCAGCGCGCTGATGAGGATCACCTCCAGCCGGTGGCGCTCGGCCATTACCGGCGCGTCGTCGGCGGCCAGCTGCTGCATCAGGCTGCCGAGTCGCTCGCGGGCGGCGGCCGGATAGCGGTCCGGCGCGCTCAGTGCCGTTCGATAACTGTCCCACGCTGCGTCAGACGGCACGTCGTTCAGCAGGGCCGCCTTCTCGGCCGCCGTCCCGTCCTGCATGACGAGGCCCGCGCGGGTCAGAAAGGTCAACTGCTGCGTCAGGGCGTCGGCGCGGTCGGCGTGGCGGTACATTTCGCGCAGCGTCAGCGCGCCGTAGCTGCCGGCCAGCGCCACCACGCTCAGGGAGAGGATCATCATCCACAGCACGACGCGGCGGATGGTAAAGTGTCTGAGTAGCTGCATTAGGTTTTCCCCGGTGTTGTTATTATTCTGAAGAATAAGAAGCATTATCGTTTATTTAATTGCTTGCGTGATTAAGTTGCGCGCTACATTTATTTAGCGAGAGTCTGGCAGGAATAATTAAAAAAGGACACATCAGGACGATAAAATAAAATAATCGTGCCGCAGCAATTAACTCGCTAAAGAAAATAAATCTGACATCAGACCAGATTGCGACTATTATGGCCGGCATAAGAAAGTTTTTAATTGCTTTTCCCTTTCGCAGAAATCGTCTTTTATATCGGTCCGTAACCGTACACTTTTTCTTTTTAATTTCGCACCGGAACCAGGCCGGGGCGGAGGAACCCATGCTGATGAATCTTAACGGCGACGACGATCGCCGCGCGAGGGCGCTTAAGGCGCTGCGCAGTCCCGACGACAGCCGTGACGACGTGCTGCGCAAGTTTGTGCGGCTGGCGAGCCAGGCGCTCGGCATCCCCGGCAGCTTTATCTCCGTGCTGGATGACGAGCACCAGCACGTGCAGGCCGCCCACAACTTCGCCCTCGCGCAGTCCTCACGCGAGGACGCCCTCTGCCGCCACGCGTTAGACAGCGACAGCGCGGTGGTGGTGCCCGACACCTGGCTGGACGCCCGCTTTGTGACCCACCCGCTCATCACCGGTTCGCCTTACATCCGCTTCTACGCGGGCGTGCCGCTGAAAAACCGCGAAGGCATTGTGCTCGGCACGCTGTGCGTCACGGACACCGCCCCGCACCCCTTCAGCGCCGAGCAGGTTACCACCCTGAAGCTGCTGGCCGCGCTGGTGATGTCGTTTCTGGAGGCCTGGCACTCCGCCGGGTTTGCCGACCCGGTCACCGGCCTGCCCAACCGCCAGCGCCTCATCCGCGACCTGCAGTATCTGGCCGCCTCCGGCGACCGCACCCGGCGCCGGCTGGTGCTGATTGACTGCATCGACATGCCGCGCGCCTACGAACTCGCCCGCTCGATGGGCATGGGCCCGGTGGAAAGCCTCCTGAAGGACGTGGCCACGCTCCTGCCGCTGCGCCTGCGCCCGGCGCCCGCCGAGCTGCTCTACACCGTTGCCACCGGGCGATTCGCCGTGCTGACGCGCGACGACAGCCGGCTCAGCGCGGACTGGGTGGCAGGACGCCTGGAGGGGATCAGCGCCGACCTGGGCGACGGCATCGCCGTCGCGCTCAGCACCCACACCGGGGAGGTCAGCATCACCCCGGGCGACCTTCCCGCGCAGGAAGCGCTGCGCCGCGCGGTCAGCGCGCTGCACGAGGCGATCGGCCGGGACCTGCCCGCCATGCGCTTCAGCGAAGCGACCGATGCGCGCCATACACAGGACTTTACCCTGATGAACGACCTGGCTGCCGCGCTGCGTGAAGACAGGGGGCTGTGGCTCGCCTATCAGCCTAAAATCTGCCTGCACAGCGGCCTGCCGGTGGGGCTGGAGGCGCTGGTCCGCTGGCGCCATCCGGTCCGGGGCGAACTCTCGCCCGCGCTTTTTGTACCCCTTGCAGAGCAGACCGAGCTGCTCAGCGCGCTGACGGCCTGGGTTACGGACCGCACCATCGGCCGCCTTGCCCGCCTGCGCAACAGCTGCATCCAGCTCCCGGTGACCATCAACATCAGCAGCCGGGACTTTGCCCGCGAGGGCTTTGCCGACGCGCTGGAGGGGAAGATGATCAGGGCGAAGCTTTCCCCTTCGCTGCTGGGCATTGAGTGCCTGGAGACCGAGCGGATTATTGAAAGCCCGGCGGCCATGCAGGGGATGGAGATGCTGAAGTTGCGGGGATTCGGGATTTCGCTGGACGACTTCGGCACCGGCTATAGCAACATCAGCTACCTGCGGCGCATGCCGCTGGACGTCATCAAGCTCGACCGCTCGCTCATCAGCGAAATCTCGTCCGATACCGCCTCACGCATCATCGCGCGCAGCATCATCGCCATGCTGAAGGACCTGGACTACACGGTGCTGGCCGAAGGCGTTGAGGATGCCGATACGGTTACCGCGCTCACGGAGTACGGCTGCGACCAGGCGCAGGGATTCTTCTATTCCCGGCCGCTTCCGGAGGCGGAGCTTGACGAGTGGCTGTCGTGGAAGCTGCGCGGCCAGTGTTGACCCGCTGCCGCCGGTTGACAGCCCTCAGACTGGCGTTATGAAGCGTCTGAATCCCTCCGGCCCGGCGACGATCACCGCGTCACGGCCGGCGCCTTTGGCTTCATAAAGGGCCTCGTCGGCGCGACGCAGAAGCGCTTCCCGGCTGCCACAGTCGGCCAGGGACGCCACGCCGGCCGACACCGTCATGGCACCGACGAACGGGAACATCGTGGCGCTCACCACCTCGCGGATGCGCTCCGCCGTCCGGGCCGCATCCTCCAGGGCCGTCTGCGGCAGCAGGAGAATAAACTCCTCGCCGCCGAAGCGGCTGACCACGTCTCCCGTGCGGCAGGCCTGCCGCAGCAGGCCTGCCAGGCTGACCAGCACCGCATCGCCCGCATCGTGCCCGTACCAGTCGTTAATCTTTTTAAAGTGGTCGATATCAAGTGCGATCACGCACTGCGAGGCATCTTCGCGGCTCCTGTCCGCCAGCAGGGTAAAGCCACGCCGGTTGCAGAGCCCGGTCAGCGGGTCGGTCATGGCCTCGTCGCTGAGCGCGGCCATACGGCCTGCCATGGCGTGGCGGTACTCCTCCACGGCCTGCTTCAGGCGGTCGGCCTCAAAGTACCAGGCCTTCACCGACGCCAGCGACGCGTCATTCCCCTCATCCCGCACCATGCCCGCCAGCGTTTCCAGGGGAGAGGCAATGCGCCCGGCCAGCAGGGTCACCACGGCGACCGTCAGGATAACGATACCCAGCAGGAACCACAGGGCGTTTTCTGCCGTGCGCGCCAGCATATGCCGGACCGTCTCAGAGGTCCCGGCGATAAAAATGTTCCAGTCCGTTTTGTGCAGGCTGGCGTAGCCCGTCAGGAACTGCTGCCCGTCCGCCTCCGAGCTGAACCGCCCGCTGTCCGTGGTGGCCAGCCGCTTGCGCAGCGCGGAGTTCAGCGCCATTTTTGTTCCCACGCGGGCCGGATCGTGGCTGAAGATGATGAGGCCGTCATTGCTGACGATGCTGACGGTGGAGCCACGGGCGTAGAAATGCTGGCTCAGGATGTCGCTCAGCATGCTCTGCTTCTTGAGGTAGATGGTGCCGCCGATGTAGCCCAGGTAACTGCCGTCCGGCGTGAAAAGCGGCTGCGACAGGAACACCACGTAGTTGCCCGTTGCCGAGGTAAAGGGCGATGAGATAAACGGCTTCTGCGTGGCAATCGCCTGCCGGCTCGCGTCAGAATGCAGCTTTACGCCAATCAGGCTCAGGCTCTCCGGCGAGGTCGCCGCGATGATGGCGTCACGGTTAACCACCACCACGGTATAAAAAAAGCCGGACTGCAGCCGCAGGCGGTCGGTCTCGCCCCGCAGCAGCACTGGATCGGTCAGGCCCTTAATCTGCCCGGCGCTCCAGGCGAGCTCGCGCTGCGCCGTGGCGAGATAACGATCGGTGGTGTCGGCAAGCTTGCGCGCGTAGGCGATGTTGCCCTCAAGCAGGCTGTCCTCGATGTTGCCCTTCTGAAAAATCAGCAGCGACCCGAGCAGCAGGCAGGCGGTCAGGATCACCCCGCCGACGGAGAGTGAGATGAGAAGCGTGCGGAGGCGGATTTTTTTCAGCGGCATGGCGTCAGGGGCCCGGTTGAGATGTCATCAGAGTGTAACGCCAGCGGCCCCGGTCAAAGGGCAGAACAGCGTACCGTTTCTGTGCCGCACGGCGGGATGGCGGGAGCCGGCACGTCCGCGCCAGCTTAGCTCACTTCCTTCTTCCTAATGCAACTTAATCTGATAATCCCCTGTTTAACGTGATATTCGTGGATTAATGTCACGGAAAATGATTAATAAAGCGGTGCCGTCTCACCACGGCATAAATCAACGATTAGCCCGTGAAGGCTTGCGGGCATTTTTTATCGTGCCGGACGTTTTATTTCATGAAGGCGGGCCGGTGCCATACAGATAAAAAGGGATATACATCCCGCGCTGCACACACAACGCGTCTGCACAGCAAAGAAGAAATCTGACGCCTCCGCCCTTCCGCACCTTACTCAGGTCCGGACGGCCGGAGGCGTATTGTCCGGTATTTACGGAACGTCCTGACCGCGCATCCGCGCGGTTTTTTTTCTCCGCTCGCTTTCAGGCTAACTTATTCACCCGTCCGGTGGATAACCCTGTGGGCAGGGTGCATACATCATCGGCCAGGGAGCGCACCATGCCCGATGGCCCCGAGCGTACAAATTTTATACAGGCGGGCGGGCCGTTCATGAATAAGATGCTGCTGCTGTTTATGCTCATGGCGACACCCTTCCCAGCGCAGACTGCCCTCTGCACGCCCGGCTCCGGCACCTGCATCACGCCTTCGGAGGATAAAAACGTATTTCTGCACGCTACCTGCGATGACGACGGAGCACTTCTGATTTCGCTGGAGGCACCGCAGGGCAGGGTTTCGGGCGATGACATACATAACCGCGCAGGGCAGGACGGCGGCGGATGGACGTGTGCCAGCGGGGCCCTGCGGGGCCACTGCAACATTCTCTACGCCCGGGTGCCCGGCGCCATGCTGGACATGCTGTCCGGGAGTGCGGGCCGCGAAGTCCGGCTGTCAGGCGCCCTGCCGGAAGGACGCCCCCTGCATTTTTCTTCCGCCAGCCTGCGCCTCTGGGCTGGCGCCCTGCCCGCGCGCTGCCACTGAGCCCTGCCCCCCGGTGATCGCGGCCCGCACTGCCAGGAATCCTCTTATTCACGTGCGCCCGGTTGCCTTAACGGCAGCGACGGTCTTTGCTTAAACCACTGCGGGTATACAGCAGGTTAAGCGGAGAAGAAACGCCATGGGTCCCGTACGCTGCCGGCGCTGCTGTGCACCTCTGACCACGGAGGATCGTTATTATTTTATCAGCCACTGTGAGACCTGCGACACGGACATCCGGCATCAGGCGGGTGAGGCACACACACCCGTAAAGTCCCCGATGTATGTGATGAGGGGCGTCTTTTTCTTATTGCGCCGTTACCGCCATATCCGGACGGCCGGGCGCTGACCTCTCGGCGGAAAAGTGACTTCTGCCAGGAGGTGGCTTTTCAGAGGAACCGAAACGATTCGGATATTAAGACAATACGCATCCCTGCGTGATTTTATTTATTTCCGGATTGTTAACAAAAGGTAGGTTACAAGAACCCCCGCATCATTTTAATATAAGACCAGCTTGTCATTCTTTTAATAAACTTTTTTGGGCAGGTGAACTTCCTGCCCTCCCAGTCAATATTAAACCACTGAAAATCATCATCCTTTATCTTATCTATCATACTTAAAGCCTGCTCTGGCGTCCGGAAAGCATAAGCCTTCATCACGCCATCACGGGTGCATAAATCAATGTGAACCATATAACCCCCGGATGAAAAAATACTGTGATTTCATATTATTTTAATAACACGGTCATAATAGACCTGTTTTCTCACGGTGAGTTATTTATTTTCGTTATGATTGTGTAAAAAAAGATACCCCTGAAAAGTTGCATAAAATACCTGATTATATTTGTGTTAAATAAACAGGAATTCTGATGGCAAAATTCCTGGTCATAAATTAAATGGATTTAATCACGTTAAATCAGGTTAGCGCATAAGATCATGCTGCATGCTCATCGGACTGATGCCCGCAAATCCGGACACCCCACCAGGATAAAATTTAATCATATTATTTCGGTTTTACAATGCGGCAAGTGATATGGCGTATTCAAGATGTGCCGTTCTGTACAGGACACCAGAAAAAACTGATATTTCGGTGGATACCGAATCATCAGCTTTTAATGAACGTTACGCTAGCCAAATCGTCACTTACAGGAATGACACATGATAGCCGTACTGTTTGAAGCAGAAGCACTTCCCGAAGCGCAGCAAAGGTATTTCCAGCTCGCGGCTGACTTAAAGCCGTTGTTAGCCGATGTTCGCGGATTTATTTCGATTGAGCGGTTTGAGAGCCTCACATCAAAAGGAAAATATCTGTCCCTTTCCTGGTGGGAAGACGAAGACGCCATTGCCGTCTGGAAGCAGAACCTGATGCATCAGGTTGCTCAGCAGGAAGGGAAAGATTCAGTCTTTTCATTTTTCAGGATACGTGTGGCGTGTGTATTCCGTGATTATTCATTTGAAAAAGGACAGTATCAGCATGTATGACATCTATGTCGTTCTGAAAAATACGCCGGGCGCGTTGGCCTCGCTCGGAAGCATCCTCGGTAAAAATGGCGTTGGTCTTGAGGGCGGAGGTGTTTTTACCATGCCGGATGCCGGCCATGCGCATTTTCTTGTCGGGGATGGCGAAAAAGCTCGCATGGTGCTCACTGATGCGGGCTATGACGTCAGAGGTGTTTGCCGCCCGCTCATCCGCAGGTTACCTCAGGAGCGCCCCGGTGAGCTGGGTGAAATTAGCGGTGCAATTGCCCAGTGTGGTATCAATATCCTGGTACAATACAGCGACCACAGTAACCAGCTGATTCTGCTTACGGATGACAATGTCCGGGCAGCGGAAGTCACAAAAAAATGGGCAGTCTCTCCGGAATGATTCCTGATAAAGCAGCGCAGAGCGGGTTTTCTGAGTCCGAGCCTGAAAAATCCATGTCCATTGTTGCTGCGGCAATCTCTGACCCATCCCGGGTCAGTATTCTCTGCGCCTTAATGGACGGACGGGCCTGGACCGCAACAGAACTCAGCGCAGTCGCCGGCATTGCCGCATCCACGGCCAGCGGACACCTTTCACGCCTTCTCAGCAGCGGACTGGTTATCTGTCTCACGCAGGGCAGGCACCGCTATTACAGCCTGGCAGGCCTGCATGTTGCCGGGTTACTGGAAAATCTGATGGGCGTATCCATGCATGCTCCGTCCCGGTTCAGAACTAAAACCCCGTCACGCCTCCGTTATGCCCGTACATGTTTTGATCACCTGGCCGGTGAGATGGCAGTAAAAATGTACGATTTCATGATGACGGAGGGGTGGCTTTCAGCGGATGGTTTAGCTCTTACCACGTTGGGGAAAACGCATTTTCAGGCCCTTGGGGCAGTGGTCGATCCGCACCCGAGGCGCCGTTCCTGCTGTCCCTGTCTTGACTGGAGCGAAAGGCGCTTTCATCTGGGCGGAGACGCCGGCCATGCGTTAATGACACTTTTACTTCAGAAAGGCTGGATCCTGCGTACGCCGGGTTACCGCGAAGTGAGCGTGACTGCTAAGGGTAAAACGGCCCTCTGGCGCGTTTTTGGCATAGCTGTGGAGTGAACCGGCTTAACCGGTGGTTGAGGGGATTAAATGGAATTTAATGAAAATCAGCGGGGCCGGCTGATGAATACAGACGACGTGCGGCGTATGGCTGACATGGCTTCGCGTTACGTCATAAAAATATTCAGAAGGCTGAAGAATAATATCGCGACCCGGTTTCTTTCCCGGAATGGGTGAGTTATTGATTTCAAAGGGGATCAGACTGCTTTCAGGGCGGAGAGAAGCTGCGCAGTTCCGGATTCAGGAGGATGCGTGCGATAGACCAGCCCCAGCTCACACCATAGCGCAGGCCTGAGACTGCGCCGGATGAGCTGAGGTACCGTTGTCTCACTGTCATCCCTTCGCAGGGCAAAAGGGTCGCGCCATACCCTGCACCCACAAGATTTTTAATCGCATCGTTATAGTCCAGAGCGATACGGGGTTCAGGAATTTTACCTTCCCGCGCAAACCAGCTGCTGGTCAGTTGTGAAAGATGTGTGCCCGGCCCGTTCAGTATTAATGGCTTGTCGCTGAGCCACGCCGGGGTAATGAATTCAGGCGCTTTCCAGCTGGCCGGTAAAAAGGCCACAACGGGATCGCGCCGCCAGGCATCAACAGCAAGGCCACCCGTATTCATCTGGGGCAGCGCCACAATGCCAATATCCAGTGCGCCCGCTGCAACGCGCGCGACAGACTGCGAAGAGGTTAATACGGAAATTTTCACGTCGAGCAGAGGACGGGTACGGCTCAGGATTTGCAGGGCGGCAGGTAAAAGCCCCGCAATGACGCCTGTCGATGCCCCAATCCTGACCAGACCTGACAATCCCTTTGCCTGACGGGATATATCTTCAAGCACCAGCGCCGCCCCGGAAAGGAGCTGTCTGCCATAGGTAATCAGGCTCTCCCCGGTCGCCGTGGGCCTGATATTTCCACGTGTGCGCGAGAGTAAACGCGTACCAATCCGCTTTTCCAGCTCGGAAATATGCAGACTGACGGTGGGTGGGGAAAGATGCAATACCTTTGCGGCCTCGCTGAATGAAAGGAGATCTGCAACGGTCACGAGCGTACGCAGTTGGTCAAGATTAAGCTCTCGCAAATTTACACCTCAGAAAAACTGAATCTGAATGTCAGATAATGCAACTTTAACTTAATAAATGGGAGCGTGAAAATGTGATGAATCATTCACGGGATAACCAGTATGACTAAACCAGTAACCTTTATAGACGGCGATCAGGGGACCACTGGTCTGCAAATCCACAGCCGCCTGCAGGCACGTAGTGACATCACCCTTATTACTCTGCCAGACGACCGGAGAAAGAAGCGAGCAGAACGGGAGAAGTCGCTGAATGAGTGCGATATAGCTATTTTATGCCTCCCGGATGAAGCGGCTAGGGAGGCTGTGTCGCTGATAAGTAACCCTTCTGTCCGGATCATCGATGCCAGTTCTGCCCACCGCCTGTCGGAAGGATGGACTTATGGATTTCCGGAGTTAACGCACGACCAGCCCATGGCCATCAGTACGGCCAGGAAAGTGTCCAATCCCGGATGTTATCCTACGGGCGCTGTCGGCCTCTTATATCCGCTAGTACAGGCCGGTCTTATCCCGCCCGACTATCCCTATGTTATCAGTGCGGTATCCGGCTACTCAGGGGGCGAGAGACAGGCGATAGAACGTTTTGAAAAACAGGCCACCTCTGCTGAGGTCGCATATCAGGCCTACGGCTTAAAGATGCGCCATAAACACGTCCCTGAGATACAGTACTACGCGGGGCTCTCCGCAGGTCCCCTGTTCCTGCCTGCATATGCAGGCTTTCGCCAGGGGATCCTGCTCACCGTCCCGCTGGTTCACACTCAGATACCCGTGAGCATAGCGACTGAACAGCTTCACGCATGCCTGACACAGCACTATGCGTCAAGCCGGTTTGTCCGCGTGATGCCGTCGGATGAGTCATCTGCGCTGGATCGCCTGGATCCTCAGAAACTCAACGGCACTGACGATATGGAGCTGGCCATTTTTTCTGATCCGAGGCAGACAGTACTGACAGCGGTACTCGATAACCTGGGCAAGGGGGCTGCAGGTGCCGCCGTACGTAATCTGGACCTGATGCTGCAGGTTTAACTCAGTGAATTAAGAGACAGCGTTATCCGGCAGGCAAAATGCTCATTCAGGTTTCTTTAAACAGAGGAAAGTGTCATGAGAGAGTGGTTCAGTCAGGGCCAGTCTGAAGTAAGGCTCGAATGGGGTATTTCTGCCGTTGATTATCTTGCCGCAGAGGCAGACTGCGTGATCGTGGTTGATGTCATGTCATTTTCAACCTGTGTCAGTCTGGCGGTTGACAACGGCGCGCGAATATATCCTTTTCCCTGGAAAGATCATTCCGCACTGGAATATGCGGCCACTAAAGGGATAGCTACCGCCAGTTCTGACAGAAGGTTCACCGGGGAAGGTTACAGCCTTTCCCCGAAATCATTGCAACATATCAGGCGGGGTGAAAGCCTTTTACTGCCCTCACCCAATGGCTCATCCGTGTCATTCAGGGCAAGAGATGCGGGAAGTGCCGTCTTCAGTGGTTGTTTCAGGAATATGACAGCGACTGCAGCCGTCTGCAGGCACTACGATCGTATTCTGGTTATACCCTGTGGGGAAAGATGGCCGGACGGTAGCCTGCGTCCGGCGGTTGAGGATTACGTTGCTGCAGGGGCAATTATCTCAGCTACAGGCCGTGAAAATTGTTCACCTGAAGCGCAGGCGGCGGTGGCAGCCTGGACGTTTTACCAGAAAACAGACCTCAGCTTACTTTATGAATGCTCATCGGCGAGAGAACTCAGAATGCGAGGGTTTGCTGCCGATGTGACATTATGTCTGGAACCGGATGTCGCCAGCTCGGCATGCCAGCTTTACGGTGATTTTTACTTCACTGCAGATATGGCAGGGCACTCACTACAGAAACAGTAAGACCCGGTGTACCACTGAATCATTGCTGTCATATTACCCAGGTCCGAAAGTGAACTTCCGGCGCTTTATGGCACTTCTGATGTGATGAACATTTACACAATTAAAGAAAAAAGGAAGAAGAATGAAAACTCGACTCGCTTTACCTCATGAGGCAGAGGAATGCTGGAATGTGAGAAATCTCGCTATACGGGAGGGATGTAAGCCAAGCTACAGCGCCACCGTGATTGAAGCATGGACGCCTGAAGCTATGCCTGAAAATTACCGTACAGTAATAGATGAAAACCCTTTTTTTGTGGTTGATTTACCAGATGTGGGCCTGGTTGCAACTGGGTATCTGGATCTCTCATGTGGAAGTGTTGAGGCAGTTTTTACTTCGCCAGATTATTTCGGACAGGGCTGGGCCAGTCTGATTATTAAAGCGATTAAACACGAAGCGTTGCAACGGGGACTGAGAGAACTCACCTTGTCCTCAACTCCCAATGCACAGACATTTTATGAAAAACATGGCTTTGTATTTATCAGGGAAAACAGCTGCCTATCCAGGCTTGCACAGACAGACTTACGCTGTATGGATATGTCTCTAAAATTAGAGCCCTGACAGGCTTTTGGGTTGTAAAGCATCCGATTTTATCAGGGCTGTGCTTACTTATAAGATGCCCCCAAGGTAAGCAGTAACCTGAATCGTCATTCTGCACCGAGCTGCCTAAACGGTGCCGCTGTGATGCGCCTGCAGAGTTCTCCCTTTAGCATGGCACCGCAACGGGCGACTATAGAGCAAACGCAGCGTAATGCTTTATGAACAAACTATAGGCTTAAATCGCGCGCAGAGAATTTTCGTAGTTTTTCCATTCCACATAAATCATAGTCTTAGCCAGAGGGTCATGACGGCACTGGAGGAAATGACGCCCCGTGTCGAGCAGTACAGCATCGATGAGATGTTCCTGGATCTGACCGGTATTGATGGCTGTGAGGACTTTGAGCACTTTGGCCGGCGCCTGCGCGCGCACGTACTGGCCATCACGGGCCTGACGGTGGGCGTCGGCATGGGACCGACCAAAACGCTGGCGAAATCCGCGCAGTGGGCGAGCAAAGAGTGGAAGCAGTTCCGCGGCGTGCTGGCGCTCACGCCGGGTAATCCGAAACGCACCGAAACGCTGCTGGCCAATCAGCCCGTGGAGGAGGTCTGGGGCGTGGGACGGCGCATCGGTAAAAGGCTGAACGTCATGGGCATCACCAACGCCCTGCAGCTGGCGCGCGCGCACCCTGCCCTCATCCGAAAAGACTTTAACGTGGTGCTGGAGAGAACCGTTCGCGAACTGAACGGCGAATCCTGTATCCCGATCGAGGAACTGCCGCCGGCCAAACAGCAGATTTGCTGCTCCAGGTCTTTTGGCGAACGAATCACCTCAAAGGTGGCTATGCAGCAGGCGCTGTGCCAGTACGCCACGCGCGCGGCAGAGAAACTTCGCGGAGAACGTCAGTTCTGCCGGCGCATTAGCGTCTTCATCCGGACGTCACCGCACGCCGTGAACGAAGTCTTTTATGGTAACAGCGCCGGTGAGAAACTCCCGCTGCCCACACAAGACACGCGCGACATCATTGAGGTGGCCATGCGCAGCCTTGATCGCATCTGGCTTGATGACCGGCGCTATATGAAGGCCGGCATTATGCTCGATGACTTCACCCCCAATGGAGTCAGTCAGCTCAGCCTCTTTGACGACGCGCAGCCGCGGGCCAATAGTGCACAGCTCATGAAGGTGCTCGATGGCATTAACCAGTCCGGTCTGGGCAACGTGTGGTTTGCAGGTCAGGGGATAAGTACCGAATGGAAAATGAAGCGTGAGATGCTTTCACCGGCTTGGACGACCCGCTGGGATGACATTCCTGTTGCACTTGTCAGATAAAAAACTGATACGGAGATATCCATCAAAGGAATTCTATCAGCTGCAGCTGCACGGCCTTGCTAAACCTGCAGGCCTACTTGATGCTGAGTGCGCCGTAGCGGTCGAAGAACTTCATGCAAACATTCTGCAGTTAAGTAATTCCCTCCCCTGCCTGGATGTTCAGGTTTTTGTTTCCATCAGCGGAAATGGCTATAGCCTCTCATTTTAAAGGCGAGATATTTGATCGGCCGCTATGAGCGATGAGCGGATGTTCAGACCGACTGTTAGCTGACTTTGAGTTGCCAAAAAGAGCGATCCTATTCAGTACTAAAAAGATGGTAATGTTTCATAAAATCTCTTAGGCCTTGCAGGAATGGTTTTGAAATGAATGGATCTTGTTTGTGTGGAACAATTGAATTTGAACTTACTCATAAACCAGCGGTTTTTTATCGTTGTCATTGCTCGCTTTGCAGAAAGCAGAGCGGCGTGGGTTACAATCTCGCCACACTAGTCAAAGACAGTGAGTTTCGCTGGATTAAAGGAAAAAACTGCATTGCTTCATGGTCTAAGCCAACGGGATACCGTACAGATTTTTGCAATGCATGTGGCTCAACTGTGCCTAACAGTCTGCGAGACGTACCTTATGTCTGGGTTCCTGTTGGTTTAATTGACGAACCTCTTGAAATGGAATGTGTAGGAGACTTCTGCACAGATGATGCAATGCCTTGGGTTAAAGCCCGCTCACCTAGTCGCCATGCTGGACCTGCCGAGTCGCTAGCCTCGCTTTTAAAGTACCTGAAACTCAATTCCTGAGCGTCAGCACTTGGCACAAAACGGACCATTACCTAGTTCAGTTTTATGTCCGGAGGCGTATCGTATTTTTCACATCGGGCCATAAACTAATCCTTCAGCTATATGCCCAGTCCTTTTGATCACGAAACATAGCATTCAGAATCGTAATAAATTTTCTGATACAGGCTGTTATAGCCACTTTTTTGGGTTTTCCACGTGCAACAAGCGACGTGTAGAAACTTTTAATCTGGGGGTTATATCTTACCGCTGAAAGCATTGCCATATAGAGTGTTGCGCGCAGACCGGATCTCCCGCCCCAGATAGCCCTTTTACCGCGAAGCTGCCCGCTATCCCTGTCATAGGGGCATACGCCAACCAGGGCTGAAATCTGCCTGCGATTAAGATGTCCCAGCTCCGGAAGCTGACTCAGGATCGCAGCCTGAGTTACCGTCCCGATACCTTTAACTGTTTCAAGCATTTTTCGTTTTGGAGATAATGCAGCATTCTGATTCAGCTGGTCTTTTATTTCCTTCTCAAGGGCATCAATCTGCACATTCAGCCACGCAATATGCTCCGCAATGTCCTTCTCAATCTAGGCGCCGCTTTTCTCCTGAAGCCTGGTGATTTCCATGACACGATTCTGCACCAGCTGACGCCGCCGCGTCAGGAGCATTCCCATATCCTGAAGTTCTTTATCCTTGACAGGTCTGAACTCCGGTTTCATACGACGACCATATTCGCAGATTATCCTGGCATCAATCGGGTCGTTTTTTGCCACCTTACCCATCGCCCGGGCAAAATTCTTTATCTGTCGGGGATTGATGACGGCAACAAGCAGACCCGCTGAAATCAGCATTGATTCAGCCAGAGAGTGATACCTGCTTGTGGCTTCCATGATAACGCAAGATATGTGAAGTCCTTCGAATTCCTTCAGCAGTTGCACGATGCCGGAGGCGGAGTTCTCAAGATGTATCAGTCGCTCACTGGTGTCGATCCAGACATCTAAAGCGAACTTTGAAACGTCAATACCAACGGTTGTTTTATCGCTCATTTCAGTTCTCCCTGCCTTGCAGATACGGGCTTTAAGTGCGCCAGGCAATTGTTCGGGCTAATGCTGAAAAGGATGCTGCGCGGGATTGCTCCCCCCCGGGCTTTCAGCCCATGGAGACGATCGTGCTGCAGCATCCCGGGAACGAGATGAGTATAGAACCATCTACATCCTTCTATAAACATACAAGGAGACGAGCTTGCGCCTCTTGAACACGCAGCGGCCGGGCTAAAGTGAAGTCACGGCACCGGCCGCAGACCACACGGTTTTTATTCCCCCGCCGCAGGCGGCATCAATGAGGCGCGCAGCAACATCCATTTTGTCTTGTCCACATCCCGGGTGCATATCCGCCCCGGAACCCCGTGGATAAAACCGGCCCTGCCGTGCGCCGGCAGGGGTGCAGAGTGGCGCTCATTTTCTAATCAGTTACGCCCTCAGATGTTTCTGTATCACGGCCGCGCGCCGGTACAGTTCAACCAGGTCATTATCGATCCCCTCAATCAGCAGGCCGGCCATACACTGCTCGCGGCTGGCGCCCTGCCAGAGCTGGCGTGCAATCATGTCGCGCAGGCGCAGATGAAATTCGCACAGCGACTCTTCCAGGTCGTCGACGTCATCGGCCAGCGCGTCGTTATCAGGGTGCACAGTGTGATCGTTCATCGTGTTCTCTCCGTTCATCAGGCCGCACGGGTGTCGCGGTGGGCATACAGGCGGCGCAGGCCGGCCGCGTGGTACTGTTCCATCAGCTCGATACCAATCCAGCGGCGCCCGCACGCCTGGGCGGCCACGCAGGTCGAACCGGAACCAGCAAACGGGTCCAGAACAATGGCGCCGGGCTGCGTGAAGGTCTCAATCAGCGGCCGCAGGGCGCCCTTTGGCCAGCACGTATGCGCTTTCGTGCAGGTAGCCCACGAACGCGGACTTTGAGGCGTTAGGCTTGGTGAATACGATGTGGCCCACCACACGAAATCCCGCCGCCTTCCACGCCTGCATAAAAATGTCTATCCGGTTCCAGCCGTAGAAGCTCACCGCCAGGCTGTTGTCTTTCAGCACCCGGAACATTTCGTTGCTCGCCGGCTGTACCCACTCGCTGTTCACGTCGTTGGCAATCGAGCGGCCGAAACGGTCCTTAAAGCCGACGAGGTACGGCGGATCGGTGAGGATGAAATCAATGCTCTTGTCCGGAAAAACGCCCATAACCTGTACGCTGTCGCCGTGCATGAATCGAGACATAGTGATGCTCCTGTGTATGAAGGGGCACCGGTAGTGGTGCCGTGACCTCCACACAGACGGGCGAACAGCGGAGCAAACAGGGGCGGATGCGCAAGCCGCACGCGCCGCCGGAGCGGACTGGATGTCCCGCGCACGGCGGGGAACGGGTGAGCAGTCCGGCGATAGCTTCCCTTATATGTCGGTAAATATCTAAACTGACTTTGCAGGTCTGGCGAGGTCCGTGCAGCAGGTGAAGCTTCCGGGGCGCAAGAGCCCGTAAACAAGCGAGTGCGCACGGACTGAGCCACTCATCATTAGCCCGGACAGTTGTCTGAACCTAAATTCGTATCGTAAGGAGGGGCACCATGAGTCAGCCGGATTTGCAGTGCATTGGTATTGATGTGGCAAAGGCCACGCTGGACGTGGCTTCTACAGAGGAGATTATTCCTTTCACCGTCAGTAATGACACTGCAGGTTTTGAGGTAATTACTAACAAAATCAGCGGACTAAATATTTCTTTGATTCTGATGGAGGCCACCGGAGGCCTGGAGACGCAGGTAGCAGCGCGTCTGCAGTCAGAAGGCTTTGACGTGGTTATTATCAACCCGCGACAGGCACGCGATTTTGCCCGAGCCATGGGGCATCTGGCGAAAACGGACCGGCTGGATGCCACTATGCTGGCGCAGCTTGCACGCGTGATTAACAGCCATCCTGATCGTAACCGGTATATCCGGCTGATGCCGGACGCCGTCAGCTCAATCAGATGCTGGTTGCGGAACGCAACCGGCTTTATCCCTCCCACCCCGATGGCCGTGAAAGTATCAGTCGGATCATGACGGCCCTCGAGGCAGAGCTTGCTCTTGTGACGCGCATGATGAATAGTCAGGTGCGGCAGCATTTCCGCGTTCAGGCCCGCCAGCTGACCAGCGTGAAGGGCGTGGCGGAAATTACTGCCGCCACCCTGCTGGCCGAACTGCCGGAGCTGGGCACCCTGACCCGCAGGGAAATCAGCGCGCTTGTCGGTGTCGCCCCCGTGAACAGGGACTCAGGAAAAATGCGGGGAAGACGAACGATTTTTGGCGGAAGGGCCGGCGTGCGGTGCACGCTTTACATGGCGGTAATAACCGTCATTCAGTTTAACCCGGCTATCAGGGCCTTTTATGTCAGGTTAGTCGAAGCGGGTAAGGCGAAAAAGGTGGCGCTGGTTGCCTGCATGCGTAAGCTGCTGACCATCCTGAACGCCATGGTCAAAAGCGGGATGTACTGGGAGGATCATTTCATGCCACCCCCGCCAATTTAGTGAATTAAAAACTCAGTCCGGTTCTGAGACGAATGTCATCAGAACTGTTTTGATGCCACTCTGAAAAAGTTCTGCAGCGCCATCAGCGCTCTGCCGGTCATGGCTATTTCCGATACCATCACGGCGTCATGCTGTTTCAGCCAGGCCAGGAAGACGGGGTCACTCATGAAGGGGGTGAACGTACCAAAAGCCAGCTTCAGATGCGTCAGGTTGTTGGCCCACACGTCCAGAGAACGATACTCGCCCTCACTCAGTTGCGTAAGCAACTCATCCGTTTGCGCTTTGATTTCTGTAATGCGCCGGTACTTTTCATGCATGCGTTTCCGGACCTCGAAGTGATTGTTTTTGCACCTGACGTACAGCCTGTGCGCCACTCAGCGCCGTGTGCTTACGTGAGGACGGCAGCAGTGAATCACGGTTCAATACAGCCGCCCTCTTCTCACAGGCCTTATACCCTGAAGGCCTCGACCATTCCGCGTAAAGCGTGTGCCTGCGCAGACAGTGACTGTGAGGCAGAAGAGGACTCCTCAACCAGCGCGGCGTTATTCTGGGTTACTCCATCCATCTGACTGACGGCAATGCTGACCTGGGAGATACCCTGCATCTGCTCGGATGAAGCCAGTGAAATATTATCCATGGACTCTGCCAGCTCGCCCACCATACTGACAATTTTCATTATGCTGTGCCCTGCATCTGCTGCTGCGAATACGCCGCTGTCAACGACACTTACTGCCTCCGCCATCAGTTGTTTGATGTCATGCGCGGCATTCGCACTACGCTGTGCGAGCGTCCTGACCTCCCCCGCCACAACGGCAAATCCCCGCCCTTCTTCACCTGCCCGGGCGGCCTCCACTGCGGCGTTTAAGGCCAGAATATTTGTCTGGAAGGCGATGCTTTCAATTACGGATGTAATATCCCGCACCTTAGCGGCGCTAACAGATATGGCATTCATTGTGTCTGACATGCGCTGTACATCTGTGCCACCTGAACGGGCAACCTGCGCTGCTTCACGGGCTGAACCAGCTGTCTGCTGTGCGCCGGCACTATTGCTTTTCACTGTAGCGGTAAGCTGCTCCATGCTGGCGGCCGTTTCCTGCAGCGCGGCCGCCTGCTGCTCGGTACGCGAAGAGAGTTCAGTATTCCCCTGTGAAATTTCATCCGCAGCCAGCGCCACGGAGCCGGCGGAATCCTTTATCTGAGAGATAAGCCCCCGTAGGTTTGTCTGCATACCATCCAGTGAAGCCAGCAGGCTTGTTTTATCATTGCGCCGCAGAATGACCTGACTCGTCAGGTCGCCAGAAGCAATTGCTGCTGCGAGTATTTCAGCATCTTTAGGTTCCCCGCCTAACTGGCGCATCAGCGCCCTGACTATCATAAAAATGGTCAGAAAAGAGAACAGTACTGAAAGAGTTGTGAGTGAGAGAAGCACAACGGAAGCCTCACGTACAGATTCGCTGTTAACAGCTACCGTATCCCGGCTGAGCTTATTTTGCACATCGGTCAGCCCGTCAAGGGCATCAGACAGGGCCTGCTGAGCCGGGCGAGCCGTATTCAGCAGATAGTCAGCGGCTTTTTCTGACTGATCGTTGTCCATCCCCATTTTTCCTGCAACTGTCAGCGTATTCAGAGCGAAACTGTCTGAGGACAGAATACGGTCTAACGCTGATTTTCCTTCAGGAGAAGCTTTATGCATCATGCTGGTAACAAGCTGATCGCGTTGCTGAAGATACTTTTCATGTAAATCACTGACCTTTTGCCATTCATTTTTCTCCTGCTCAGGATCTTTGAGCAAAACAATGTCTCTGACTGAAACTGCCATGTTATTAACAGCAGCACGCATGTTCAGGACAAGCGTAAGGCGCCTCATTTTATAATTTACCGTATCTTCCATGCCTTGCCGTGACTTACTGAGCACATGAAGAGACAGGCCGGTGCAGATTAAAAAGCAGATAACCAAAAGGCCGTAGCCTGAGAAAAGACGAAACGATATTTTCATTTTTTTTCCTGGTGGGCGGGAGAACAACTCCTTTATCGGCCTGTAGCCAGATACTAATAGCTTTGATGAGTTACGAACTGTTACTACATCCCTCAGCACAGTTGCTTGTTTGCGAGGCCGCCCGGCTACCGTGAGGGCACGGCACTTTATGCCCGCCGTTTTCCGGCCACAGGACGGAAGACGGCATGAAGGCGGAGCACAGCGATAACCTTTTTCATTCCTGCAGTGATGCCGCCGTGACCGGCGACATCAGAGGATCTGCAGTTGCACTCCGGGCTGCGCTATTTCCCCTCCCCCTCCAACAAGACGGTATCGATGGCCATCTCCAGATGCCACCAGTTAAATCCCTCGTTTGCATCATGATGGTCTTCGGCATACTCCATGGCCGCCGCAATCTCATCCGGCGTCATCGCCGGGTTAATACCGAGAAAGTCCTCTGCCAGCCAGAATGTGCCGCAGCACAGCTCATCATCGGCCAGGGCATCCAGGCGCGCCCTGAATTCACGTACGGTCATTGCTCTCATTACCTGTCCGGCGGGTTGTCCCGCCGCCTCCGGTTTACTGATGATCAGGCAGGGTCTTTTTCGACCCTTGCGGCAGGGATGGTGTCGGCGCAGTGGCGCAGAAAATACCAGCTGAGACTCGTATCCGCATCAAGCGAGGCATCGGCCAGCAACTCGTCGGGCGTCAGCTCCGGTGCCACGTCTTCGAAATCATCGGCTATCCACAGGTGCACCACGCAGGTTGTGCCGGGTTCAAAGCGCAGCAGCTGTTCGGCCAACTGGCCAGTGGTGAGAGGTTGATTTATGGTCACTCAGGTCTACAGGTTGCACGGCATCAGCGCCGTGACGTCACGGCAGCCGGGCTATGGCGCAGGACGCAGGGTCGAAGGACGAAGCCGCACGCGCCGCCTGAGCGGACTGAATGTCCCGTGAACGGCGGGGAAACGGGTGAGTCAGGAGGCGAAGCCTGCCTTGCGGACGAAGCGGCCCGGCTAAGGTGAAGTCACGGCGCAGCCCGACAGGCGGAGGGAGGTTGCATGCATTTTTTGTGTGTTTTAATACGAACATGACTGCACTCATGAAACGCTGCCGGCAGCCGAAGATATGATGTACACAACAGACAACTGCGAGTCACCACTTATGGCCAGAGCCCTGCCCCCGAGCTATTTTCCCGTTTCACCTTCCTGTCTGGCAGAAAAGCTCCGCGAAATTGCGGACATGCTGGAAGTCCGCAGCCCGTTTATCCGCGCGGCAGAACGGTACTGCGCCACGGGAAGCCGCGGCGAGCCTTTAACGATTATCCGCATCGAGATTCAGGAGCAACCTGAGTAAGTCAGATATTTACGGTTAAAGTAAGGCGGATGACTGGCTCAGGCAACTCTATGCGCAGGGCCACATCAGTGCGGCCCCGTCCCGGGGCTTAAATTATTTTATGCACCGGGCACTTAAATATAAACGCTTACGACTCGCCTCTGCCGGTTAACTGAATGTCAGGGTACATCGGATATACAGGACGCCAGGTCCGGGTAGCGCCGCTTCGAACAAACAGATTTATATTTAAGCACAGCGCCAGTATGAAAGTGGCAGCATATTTTCGCTTCGGCAATCGGTCAGTCATTGGAGACAGAAAACATAAATGAGAGAGTGAGTGAACATATTCTCTGCAGGAAGCTCGTTATGGAGAAAAACCATTGCGTAGATCCTCTGGCTTTACTGCACCTGAACAGGATTAAGCAGTCTGCCTGCGGGCACGCCCTTTCGGAATCGGATGCGCATTACATGCACCGTACTTCTGACAGTACGAGTTACTTGCTCTGACCCGGGTTCAGGTCAGAGTGAGAGATATTTTCTCAGGATGAAAGATACAACATCAATATCTCAGAAAAATATCAGACACTTATAATAAAACGGAAAGATTCAATTTATTTACCCTTATTAATCCATAGCCGATAACTATGCACCTCATTTAAATTCCGCTTTGCCATTTGCTATAATAACGACGTGGTTAAATTTATTCTCATTCATTTTTAAGCGAGGTGTAAACGTGTTGTACAGCGAAGACATGACCGGTCACGCAGTTATTGGTGAAGCAGCAGTCAATCTTGCCGTGCGTGAAGAGGAAATATCCGTTGATGCTCTCCTGACGGAGCTGAACATTATGCTTAAAGCAGAGAAAACCAGCAGCCGCAGCCGGCTCATCAGCGATGCCATCAGCTGGCTGCGCAACTTCCGGACCGTCGGTGCGCGCGGGGGCGCCGGTAAGAAATGGATGCTGCCTGATGCAGACAGCCACAGTGCCGGCGGCGAGGCCCCCATTCGCCTGCAGGCTGATGATGAAGATGAAATGAGATAACCACAACCCCAAGGAGCGGGCGCTTAGCGTCCGCCTTCACCTGACTTCGTAAGATGAATGCCTGCGCGCGCCATCATTAACGAAGCGCACCCCAGCGCCTTTTAACCTATAATTTATCTGTCATCGGGTACGTTCTGCAGATGCAGCGCTGCCGGCCACACAATAATAATCCGCAACACCACTTTTACCGCCGTCATCCGCTCAGGATGCTCCGGCAGGGACTTCACAGCATGAAAAATACCAACTCAGTGACCACAATCCGCGCCCGCCTGCAGAACAGCGGCGACGCGCTGGCGGCTGAAAGTCAGGAGCTTGAAGAGGCAATACAGGCGATTCTGGCCTCAGGCGGACAGCTGACCAATAAAACGCTCATCATCCACGTCATTCGCGACCTTGAGCAGGAGCGTGACGC